>NZ_JBRKIT010000017.1:0-48311 GCF_052983395.1 Sinomicrobium halophytocola | reverse complement strand
GCGAGAGCCAGAGGGCCATACCCCAGAATAAGGAGATATAGCCAGCCAGGTAAATACATACGTGTTGCCATGGGTTCAGTTTTAAGGAATGTGTGGTAAAAGCGCTGTCCAGCAGCCGCCTGAAGCTGCGATACAGTTGTGCGGTCAATGTGCAGGCCAGCAGGTGGCAGGCGGCTACGCCCAGCAGTACCAGCAGCAGCAGGCTCAGGGTGCCGGCATCTACCGTGGCCGCGGTGCTGTCCGCCAGCCGCAGCAGCGGACCGGCATACAGGAAGGCCGATAGCAGGAGGAGTACCAGGACGGCTTGTCTCCCCCATCTTCGCAGGTGCCGGTATCGCGGCCCCTGGGCCTGGTCGTGCAGGAAATCGACATAGTCGTCTTCCCACGTTACTTTCCGCAGCCGGAACGGTTCCGGATGCGGGGGTTTTCGGGTGTTGCTTTGTGTGTTCATCATCTTTTGTTTTTTAAGGTTAATATTTGGAGTTGAGGAGTCTTGGAGTTGGGGAGTCCTGGAGTTGGGGAGTCTTGGAGTTGGGGAGACGAGGAGACTTGGAGACTTGGAGACTTGGAGAAATTTTATCTAACCTTCTCTCCCTCTCACCTTTTCTCCCTCTCACCCTCTCACCTTCTCTCCCTCTCACCTTCTCACCTTCTCCTCAACTCATCAACTCATCAACTCACCAACTCATCAACTCACCTGACTTTCTCCATGCAAAGCTCCCGGTGAAGTGTTAAGGTTTTTGCACATTACCATAAACTTTAACATTTATGTGTTTTGAGGGTATTTTAAGCATCATTCCCCGAAATAAGCCGACAAATGGCCTGAATTTCACGGAAAATCGGGTAATTTTCTTCTTACGGATTTCTTTAGTAATTCTCAGGAAAAAACTTACATACACACCCCCCCGGCCCCGCTCAAGACTTGTGCTGCGTTTATCGAAGTAGGGGAGCTTTTGGGCTCTTAAAAGAGATTAAGGCTTTGGTTGGTGAGGTTTAGTGTAAAGAATATTATATTTTCTCCCCTTGAGGGGGCCTGCCCGCCGGCAGGCGGGGATGCCGCGGTTGCTGAGCCCAGTCGAAGTAAAGGCAAAGGGGTGACAGCCTGGTAGCCGGAATGACTTAAATCTTTGCGGGACGGGGAGTTTTGACCAGCCCGAACTTTGGCGTATACACCCAAACATTTGCGCTGATACCAATGGTCCGGGACTTCAAACCCTCCCCCCGTAGCTGCGCTCGGGTACCTCTACTTCGACTTGGCTCAGCACGGCGCCTTTATCTAAAGGGAGGAGCCTTTTAATTTTTAACAAAACACACAATTTACTCTTTTTCAAGTTATTATTGCGTCAACTAAATGACGTTGGGCTAAAGCAAGGGGTGACAGCCTGGTTGCCGGAATGACTTAAATCTTTGCGAAACTCTGTGAGATCTCTGTGTGTCTTTGTGAAATAGCTATTACACAAAGTTGCATAGAGCATTCACAAAGAACCACAGAGAAAAATACATGATTGGTACGCCGAGTCCTTCGACTTTAGTTTGTCCTGAATTTATCGAAGGGCTCAGGACAGGCTAAAGTACAATGTCATTTCGTTCAGCAGATTTATTCATTTTTTGATAACTTTCCCAATCTAAAGGGAGGAGCTCTTTTTTAAGGCTCCCCTCTTGTGATGAAGAGGGGTGGACCGCTTTGCGGGACGGGGAGTTTTGACCAGCCCGAACTTTGGCGTGTTTGCCTTAACGCTTGGGATTATCCCTATGGTCCGGGACTTCAAACCCTCCCCCCTTCGCTGCGCTCGGGTACCTCTACTTCGACTTGGCTCAGCACGGCGCCTTTATCATCCCGATGACTATCGGGAGGGAGGAGCTTTTTAATTTTTAACAAAACACACAATTTACTCTTTTTCAAGTTATTATTGCGTCAACTAAATGACGTTGGGCTAAAGCGAGGGAGGACAGCCTGGTTGCCGGAATGACTACATCTTTGCGAAATTCTGTGAAAACCTCTGTGTGTCTGTGAAATAAGGCTATGACACAAAGTTGCACAGAGCATTCACAAAGAACCGCAGAGAAAAATACATCATTGGTATGCCCAGAGGGCTCGCTCCCGATAATCCCGATAATTATCGGGATCGGGAGCCGTGTACTTATTATGGTTTTAAGGGTTGGGAAGCAACACCGGGTATATTTACGCCGAAAATTATAAAGCCTCTTCCCGGTCTATTTTCTGAGACAGGTGGAAGATGAGTTCTTCCAGGAACCGTGCCCGTTGCCCTTTACGGTCCTTAATGGAAGCATAGGTCCTGTAAACCTGGGGCAAACGGACACCGAAAAAGGCTTCAAAGGCCTCGGTAATTTCCCGGATACCGGCCTGCCCGTGGTTAAATACCTTTCCGCTATAGAGGGCATAGATGAGCTCTACCACGTCTGTTTTACTCCCGGTCCAGGTGAGTGTGCCTTCCTCGCGGCGCCCCGGTGTGCCGTTACTTCGGGGCGGATAAGAAAGGTTGTGCATTTCCTTGTTAAGATAGGCTATCAGCCTGTCATGGGCCAGGATGGTGGCTACCATACTGTCATGCCCGGTAGAAAACCGGTCGTCCATGGAAAAATACAAGGTGTCCGGGTATATGGGGAGGTCTTCTTTATTCCGCTGAAAATAATGATGGTCCAGCATATCGGCCCCACGCCTGTAGTAGTGGTAAAACTCCGCATGGTCATTAAAATAGCCTTGCAGCTGGTCGATCTGCCCGGCCAGGTACTGTTTTTGAGTTTTTATACTACTCCGTGGCCGTTTGCTTTCGATATGGAATAATTTCATGTAATAGATCAGCCTGCTCACGGCCTGTGGTTTGATACGTTTAAAAAAGTCCTGTTCGGCTTTCTTGTCTTTAAAATCTTCCCGGATTACCCCGTTACGCATCCGTTCAATGATCTTGCGGCTGGTGTGCATCCCCTGCTCTGCCCGGGTCAGCATATCACTTTCCTTCTCTTCCAGCTGCGTAAGCTGCCGCCCCAATTCCTCCAGTAAATGTTCGTAGATGCTCATAAACAGGTTTTATCCATACACAGACTTTCGTTATCGGGGTATCACGTAAGTCTTGTCCATATTCTTTTTAAGCCTTCTAATATAATGCACTACACGTAACAGGGGGTAGCCCCGGCGAACACTTTTTTTATCCTTTTGGGACACCGGATTAACATTTATGTCCCCTACTTTTCCCTTTTCATGACCGGGATTGCAGTGTTGAGAAGTTATTTTATCATAGAGAAAGACCAAAATACCATCCGGACCATCCGTAAGGTCATGGAGGGTTTTGGCCAGTTCCGTTGCCTGGGCCATACACACTACCGGGAAAAGGCTATGAACGTCTTGCTCGAACAGCAACCGGATCTGGTCTTTTGCCGTATAGACCCCCCGGTATTTAAGGAGGCCTTCGCTTTTATGGCGGAATTACACCTCTACGATATCCGGGTGCCGGACCTTATTGGCATGTCGGCGACCCCGGGCCAGGCCTACAGGGCTTTTAAATACAACTTCCTGGATTACCTCCTGTGCCCTGTGCCCGAACTGGAAGTCCGTAAAAGCGTATTGCGTTATACGGAACGGAACCCTTTACGCCCTAACCTGCTCTGCCTGAAATCCTATCGCGACTACCATTACCTGGATACCGGCGAGATCCTTTTCCTCAAGGCCGATAATAACACCACAGATTTCTACATGGCCGATGGCCGGGTCATCGGGGCTTTCAAGACTTTAAAGGTTTTTGAGCATTCGCTCCCGGAAAACTTTCTGCGTATCCATAAAAGCTATATCGTCAATGCCGACTATGTGTCCAGGATCCACTTCGGTAAGCGCATATGTACGGTTAAACGGTATAGGCAGCCTATTCCTTTTACATCTACCTTTCAAAAAAACATCGACCGCATACATCACTGCCTGGGCCAATCTTCTATTTAGGGGCCACGGGTTATCCCCCGGTTTTCAGCGCTCAGTGCGCATTTGAGGTTTTCCTCGCAAAACAAAGGGGTTTACCACTACACGTACGGGTTTCCCTAATCATCCCGCTTTTCAGGCTGGAAATCGCCCGTCCTCCTCCTACTTTAGCCCTGCAAAAGCTGCTTTCCGGCATGGACACCAAGCCGACCGTCCATGCTTCCATAGTGCACTATCGGACAGGACCCGGCCGCCATCTGCGGCCCTGGAAAACTACAACCGTATTTAAACCCGTTTACAATGAAAACCGTAGTCACTTTTTTCCTGTTACCGGTATGTTTCACTATGGCGGTTTCCTGTACACCACCGGAAGACCTGGCCGAAACATCACCACCCGCACAGGACGTCATGGTTACCGGGGACGATGTCAGCACCCCGCCGGACAACGAAAAAGATGGATAAACCGTACTTTTTTAACACTTATAGTCCATTTTAACACAAGCCTTTAACATAATATGTTAAGGGCTTTTTTTAGCTTTGTACCAGGTTCAAATACAATGTTGGTGGTTACCAGGTGTACATACGGCCCCCTTGTTCTTCTTTTTGTTATTGTTTTAAACGTTACTTCTTGCCAAAGAAAAGCACCCCCGGAACAACAGCAAAAGGACCGGATTTCCTTATGGCTTGCCCGGGCGGCAACAGATACAATTTCTCCTTCACTCCGAAAAGAATTTCTCCACCTGGCCTATACCCGGGGCACGCAGATAGAAAACGACTCCCTGAAACAGCACAAACTGTCGGACATTGCTTACCAGGCCTACCAATACGGGGAATATGCCGTGTTTAAAAAAGCAGGCAGGCCTTTCAACTGGCCGTTCAAAGGAAAGATACCCTGGGTATGGCCGATGCTCATTGGAACTACGGGGCCTTTTACCTGGACCGGGAAGTGTATGACAGCGCCTATTATCACTACAGCCATGCCCAAGATCTTTTTGAAGCTGCTCCCCACCCCTATTATGCCGGGAAAATGCTTTACAATATGGCCATGATCCAGGGAAGGCTTAAGGATTATATGGCCTGTGAAGTCCTGGTATTCCGGGCTATTGCCCTCCTGGAACCTCTAAAGCGGTACAAGCAGCTCTATTATTGCTATAACCTCCTGGGGGTTATTTCTGAAGAACTCGAAGCCTACGCGGGGGCCATCCAATATCATCAAAAGGCAATGGATTACCTGGAGCGGGTGGAACATAAGAAAGCATTCATTCCGCATAGCCTGAATAACATCGGTATCCTTCACCAGAAACAGGGAGACCAGCCCGGGGCGATAACTCATTTTGAGGAGGCTTTACGTATTCTCCAACCCCGGTCTTCAGACATTTCGTTGTATGCCCGCCTCCTGGATAACCGGGCTTACAGCCGCCTGCTGGCCGGGGATACCACCGGGCTACCGCAGGATTTTTATACGGCTTTACAACTCCGGGACAGTACCGGAAACCGCTCGGGGGTGATCATGAGCAAGCAGCACCTGGCGGAATATTACGCGGCGCTCCGCGATACCACCCGGGCCATCACCTATGCCAAAGCGGCCCTGCTCCTGGCGCAAGAGCTCCGCAACAACAGGGATGTCCTTAAAACCCTGTTGTTGCTTTCTAACCTGGACCGAGCCGTCAGCAATACCTATTTGCAGCAATACATCGGGTTAAGCAAAGACCTCCGGGACCAGGAACGCAAAGTCCGGGACAAATTTGCCCGGGTACAGTACGAAACCGACCGGTATATGGAACGAACCCAGCAGTTGTCTTCACAGAAAACCTGGATACTAACCATTGGCATCGGGCTGCTTTTTATCATGTTGTTTTTATATATCCTTTACCGCCAACAGGCCAAAACCAAAATGCTGCACCTGGAAACCGCACAGCAAAAGGCCAACGAACAGGTTTACCTGATCACCCTGAAACAACACGAACGCTTACAGGAAGTGCGTAACCAGGAACGCATACGCATCTCTAAGGTGTTACACGGCGCCATTATCAGCGAACTCTTTGCCATCCGGATGCACTGGGGATTACTTCTCCTGGAAGGAGGTCCCGAAGCCATGCGGGAGCATAAAAACTACCTCAAAAAACTAAAGCATCTCGAAAGGGAGATCCGGGAGGCTTCGCATGCCCTGATAGGAAAACTGGTCTTTTACCCGCTGAACCTGGTGCATATGGTAGAAAAACTCACCGAAAGCCGGTGCCGGACCCTAACCCTGGAACCCGAAGTACGGAACGACGAAAATATTCCCTGGAACAAGGTGGACCTTTTTATCAAGACACAGTTATATCATATTATATCGGAAGGGCTTCAGAACTGTATCAAACACGCCAGGGCCAACCGTATAACCATCCGCTTTGTCCGGCAGGGCCGGTACCTGCTGTTAACCATACA
This sequence comes from Sinomicrobium halophytocola, assembly GCF_052983395.1. Lineage (NCBI taxonomy): Bacteria > Pseudomonadati > Bacteroidota > Flavobacteriia > Flavobacteriales > Flavobacteriaceae > Sinomicrobium > Sinomicrobium halophytocola. The sequence goes on along the minus strand of NZ_JBRKIT010000017.1, from coordinate 41,953 downwards.
GGACAACGGGCAGGGCTTCCGCCCGCATAAACGACAAAAAGGCATCGGCCTGATGCACATCCAGTCCCGGGTACATAAGCTCCGGGGCAAATTCCGGGTGGATACCGCCGTTGGGCAGGGCTCCACCTTAACCGTGTCTGTACCCGCCTTTAAATCCTACGAAGAAAATGACAGAAAAAGCAAATAATTACAATATCGTATTGATCGACGACCACCCGCTGATCACCAAGGTGTTCCGCGACACGTTAAAAGGTGTGGCCAGGGAAGACCTCCTGGTATTTAATATCGTAGAAGTGCATTCCTGTGATGAGGCCCTCACCCTTTTCGGAAAGCTTTCGTCCTTATACCGGATCGATATGGTTTTCCTGGACCTCCAGCTGCCCCCTTCTTCCGACGGGGAAATGATTTCCGGGGAGGACCTCGGGCTCTCCATACGGGAACGTTCTCCCGACACCAAGATTATCATCGTAACCGCTTTTAACGACCCGTACCGTATACATACGCTGCTGGAAAACATTAATCCGGACGGCTTCCTGGTCAAAAACGACCTGGAACCGGAAGAACTCCCCACGATTATCCGCCACCTCATCCAGGACCCGCCCTATTACAGTGCTACGGTAGCCCAGGCCCTGCGCCCCTATATGGCCCACCACGCCCTGCTGGACAAAATAGACCGGCACCTGCTCCACGAATTGTCACTGGGAGCCACGCTCTCCCATATGGTTACCGTCCTGCCGCTCTCCCGTTCGGCCATTGTTAAACGAAAACAACGGCTCAAAGAATACTTCGACATCCGGGGCGGGGACGACCGGGAACTCATCCGCAAGGCTCATGAAAAAGGGTTTGTTTAGGAACCCTGTTAAAAAAAGGGGGAAATTGTATCCTCCGGGTACACCTATTTGGTTCGTTTGTGCTTCCGGGTTTAACATCGGGGATTGTAATTTTACGTCATGGCCTGCTGTTCTAGTACAGTACGCTGAAAACATCTTAAAAACTACCCCGTTATGCAAGTTATATCCAGACACCGGAACGTCCTGGCAGTGCTCATCTGCCTGTTGTTTATCCTCCTCTTTGTGTATGCCGCCTGTACCAAGCTTATGGAATATGAAAAATTCCGGGTACAGCTGGGGCAGTCCCCTATACTAACATCCATCGGTTCATGGTTGGTTTGGACAGTGCCTGCCGCAGAGCTGGTCATTGCCGGGATGCTGGTGGTGCCCCGCCTGCGGCTTATGGCATTGTACGCCGCCTTTAGCCTGATGACCATGTTTACGGCCTATATTTTTATCATCCTTACCTATAGCCCTTTTGTCCCCTGCTCCTGCGGGGGTATCCTCGAAAAAATGGGCTGGGAAGAACACCTGGTGTTTAACAGTGTGTTTGTGCTGCTGGCCCTTACCGGCATACTGCTCCTCTCCCGGAAACAACCCGGTGTTGTTACCGGAAACTCCGAACCCTTACAAGCTCACCATAACTAACCGCGACATGAAAACAACGCTCCTTACCATAAGCTCCTGTTTTATACTCAGTATACTGGTCGTGGCCGGGCTGTTTGCCTGGTCCCGGCAAAAGACCCGTAAAGACAATGGGTTTTACCGGCTCTTGCCACCGCATCCGGCTATTAAAGTGAAGACTATGGATTTGAATTACAATTCCTATTATGTAGCCGGAACGGACAAAGATGTGGTGTACCTGAGTAATTATACCGCTCCGTTACACCTTGTTAAGGTAAGTTTACCTGACCTGGACACCACCCATATCCAACTCCGGGTGGATGAGCCGGAAATGAAATTTCGGAAGAATACGGAAGTGGCCATACGCCCTCCCTATTTCTATCTTATGGATGGAGTGACTCCCATGTTGAAAAGAGGAAAACTGAACGAATGGACGGCTCGTGACTTTATATATAACGAAGCCTATTTTTCTACGGCGGTACCTTTTGGCAGTGCTTCCCTCTTTATTGATGCCCTGAGCAACAAAACCAAAGAGCGCAGCCTGGGTATAGAGACCGATACTGAGCCTCATGTAAGGCTGGTGCCCGAAGTACTGGAAAAGCAATTGGACGGTATTTTCTGTACCAACGGAAAAATGCTGTACAACCAGGACCTGCACCATATGGTGTATGTATACTACTACCGCAACCAGTATATCGTAACTGATACCGCCTTAACGGTACAGTACCGTGCCCATACCATAGACACCATATCCAGGGTACGGATAAAAACGGGAACCATTAACGACGGCAAAACCAAAAAACTGGCCTCCCCGCCGTATGTGGTAAACAACAACGGGGCCACCTCCGGGAACTTCTTATATGTACAGTCTAACCTCATGGCTAAAAACGAAAAGCCGGAAGACTTTGAACACAAGACTGTTATTGATGTCTACGACCTGGTACGGCAGGACTATGCCTTTAGCTTTTACCTGCCCCCCTACCGGGAACAACGGGTATCCCACTTTTATGTGACCGGGGATTACCTGCTGGCCTTATATGGGCAACACCTGGTACTCTATAGCGTATACAATGAATTTACATAACGATACCAACAACATTTTTCGCGCGAGAAGTACAGGGTTATAGGCCCCTGTATAAATAACCGCCTGTACTCACTGATTTATTAATATTAAACTTTATTATCATGAAAAATTTTAAGTTTATTTTACCTGCAATGGTATTTGTAATGGCTATTGGAATGTCGTTTGCCTCCATATCCATAAAGGATGATACTCTGCAAACAGAGTATATTCAATTGACCGGGGAGTGTAGGAATATCACAGCAGGTTGTGATAGCTCTTCTTCACAAGACCCTCTTTGTGAAGTTCAATCCACGGTTACGGAGAATACTGCTTTCGTATTTCAAATACAGGATTCAGAAACAGTTTGTTCGCAACCGTTTAGGATGACAACTTCTACTCCTATTCCTATTGACGAAGACTTTTAATTGTCTATTGAATTGGGGGACTTACTTCCCCCAATTCTAATATATTAACATCATCAGACATTTAAAAAATCTAATTCTTACTCAGGGTAAAAGTAATTAAGTTAGCTTCATCCAGAATTTCATTAGCAAAATTTTGAATGTCACCAGATGTAACATTGTTTAAAGCGTTGTTTCGAAGAGAAAAGATATCATCACTTTCATCACCATCTCTGTATTGACCTACTAAATCTGATAGGCGTAGATTTGCCTTCCTTTTATAAATTAAATATATTCGATTTAAAGCATGCACGGCATAACTCATGTCCTTTTCCTTAATCCCATTATCTTTTATTTCTTCTAATTCTTCAAAAACAGCTTTTTGTACTGTTTCTTCTTCTCCGATTTTACACTCAGATACAATAGATAATTTTATCCAGTCGGGATTCCTATAGAATTTATGTGTTACACGAGGGTCATAAGATATATTATCATCGCTACGCAACCGATTAAAAATTATTCGATTCAATATCGTTGCAAGTATTTTAAATTTCGTTTCATTTTGTACAGTGTGTTGGATACTTTTGGTAAAACACATCTCAACCAATGCTCCATCATAGTCTTCCTTAACTTTAACAGTTTTTGGTCCATGTATAGCTATTCGCTGTACTTCAGCATTCATCTTATTACTCTTATTAAAATTTGGCAGGCTCCCTAAATAAAGATTAATGATAGGAATAACATTTTTTAAATCATAATCCCCAACAAAAACAAAAGTGAAATCTTCGGCAGTTGAAAACCGCTCCCTGTAGATTTGATAGGATTTCTTAAAATCTGTTTGGGCCAATCCTGCTAACCTGGTGGAATAACCCAATGTATTATGATCTCCTATAATATGGGCAATGGTATCATTAAATCTCTCTTTAGCTGTTACCTGTCCTTTTAAAAATTGCCGTTCGTTATTAAACCAATCTTTATATGCTTGTTCATTACAATTAGGATGAGTCAAATACAGATAAATTAATTGCATAAAATCTAAAAATTGATCTTTACCACATGAGCCTTTTATCCCTTCTTCGGAATGGTTTATATAAGGCATTAAATTTATAGATTTAGATTTCTGATATTCCCGTAATTTAAAATAGTCTATACTATTTACCCCACTATGTAAAATAATCCCGGCAGCATTATAAGCAGAAAAATAATCTTCAGATGTATATAAAGATGCTCCTCCCGGACTAAAACCATGTGCAAAAATTCTCTTTGATTTTTTTAACGGCTTTAATATCACTTTAACTCCATTATTTAGTTTTAACTCTGTTACTTCTTCTCCCTCTTTTATTTTATATGGTTTAGCGGCAAGTTTATCAATATCCGTTTCCGCCATTATTTTTTTAGGTAAACTATCATTTTTATAGGGAGAAACTTTAGTTCTCCAGGCTTGATCTATCCAACTTCTTATGGAAGCACTATCCAAATCTTTAATAGGACCGGGACTTAAAAGCACCAGGTCTGTAGATGTATCGGGACCGAATCTTTTCCCAAATTCCCCATTAACTTCATTAAGGGATATTTTATCAACCAGATCTATTTGCAATTCCTTTTTATCCTTCGGAAAAGCTTCCCTGGTAATAAAATGACTTAGACATTCTTCTAATACGATTTCATTATTCGAAAAGTCTTTGGCTTTAATTTCGCTGATTAACGCTTCTTTGATACTCACCAATTCACTCTTCGTAAAGCCATGGTCTTTAACTTGCTTTAATACTATTATAGCCGATTTTAGCATTGATTGAATCGAAGGCAAATCAGTAGTTTCCAAATCTATTACAAATACGGGATAGTCTTTTTGAAATTTAGCATCTATACCAATTACTCCAGAGTTATATTGTTTTTTGATTTGTTGTAACCGCCTTTTCAATAGGGCTCCGGTGACATTTTTAACCATCCTGTTTTTTAGGTCTATTTTCTTTATTATTTGACTTTCTTTTGGTTGCTTGAGATAAAGTTTCAACTTTGGGTTTGGCAGAATTCGATGTTCAATAATTATAAATTGCTCTTTATTTTTTAAATATTCTTCAGCATAGTTTCGTTGATTTCCTGTGTAATCAGAAGGTTCTAAATCAGAAAACCGATTTTTAATTTCTTCAATGATAACATTGGTGTCCATTTTTAAATCTCCCACAATAATTAACCCCATTTTTTCAGGTATATACCAATGCTTATAGAATTCATAGAAATCCTCTACGGTATAATCCTTCATAAGTTCAGATAGATTGAAGTGGCTTTTTCTACCGGGAAATAAAATTGGCACAGATCCTAAAGTATCCAATGGGCTTCTATATCCTTTTTGAAATTCTTGCAACACTTCGTTTTTTACCTGTACTGTATTCTTGCCAGAAAAATAAAGATTACCGGCAATATCCCTAAAATATGTAATTCCAGTAATAAAAGCCTTCCTATTAGCTCCCCGAAAGTTAAAATCATATTGGGTATAATCTCCAAATGTGCGAGCATTGGTATCGTATTTACCCCTCATCCCCAAATTGACAAAGTCAATATCTTGCCATATTCCATTTGGATGATGTAAAGTCCCTGTAAAGGGAATATGTTCTATGGCATGGGCTATTTGATTTTGGTTTAAAGTTTCATTACGAGATCCTGCTCTAACCACAAATGCCATTAATACCTCACCACTATTTGATGCTTTGTTGTTAAAAATATAGTAGGTAAAACCATTATCGAGTTTCCCATAAGTAATATCCGGATTTAAGGGTAAAGAGTCCAAGATCAAACGAGCTTCCAGGTTTTGCGATATGATTTCTGTCCGGGGAAACAAGCCTACCATCAGGGAAAGAATAAATGGCATGGCTTTTTCCATAATATGCACATTGAGTTTAATAGCCATCATTATTAGGTTTAAGGTTGGGGTTTTTGGTGATTTCGGTTTCCGGAATTGGGAATAAGATGTCTGTGGCCTGCCAGGTCGGTTTTAGTGTACCTAAAACGGCATCTGCGGTATTGGTCCGTTTTAAATCCAGCCAACGGTGACCCCATTCGGTAAAAAACTCTTTACGACGTTCTTGTAGAATGGTATCGAGTAAAGTCGACTTGGTTATTTCTGGCTGTACATCAACAATAAACGGTATTCCTGCCCGCTCCCGTATTTTGTCCAGGTCAGCAATAGCTTCATCCAACTTCTCCTGTTGCGCCCGGGCTTCAGCACGAATCAGGAATTGCTCGGCATATCGTAAAACAACAGAATATTCTAATGGAGTTCCAGTAGACAGCTTTACTTTGTATTTAAAAGGATAATAAAAGATAGGTTGATTTTCATCATTTGTATAGGTTCCAATCCAATTCATTAATCTTAAATCTTCATCTTCAAAAGAATTAACCAAGGCATTCCTAAGCTTAAACCGAGGGGATGAAGATTCAATAATAAACAAATTCCCCTCCTTCGTAGAACCCGCTAATACTGGTTTTATCTGCCATATAGCTTCATGACTATTTTTTAAAAAAACCAGATTTATATCATCTGATAATTCATATATTTCCGTGGCACCAATAACCTCTTCGGCCATCGTCTCGGCTTTTTCCCATTCTTCAATGTATAGGTAGACTCTTGCCAATAAAGCTGTCGCTGTATAGTAATTGGGTCGTGTACGATCCTCTCCTATATACGCTATACTCAGAAATCCTCTGGCTTCTTCTAAATCTGTTATAATTTGGGTATACACTTCTGTTTCCGAAGTCCTTGATATCAAAGCATTCTCCCGGTAATCCGTAGTAAACACTAAAGGAACATTGCCATAAAGATTTACAAGGTGAAAGAGCGTAAAAGCCCTAATAAACAATGCTTCCCCCTGCAATTGTTTTTTCACCTCCTCGGTAACCCCTTTTGAAGTTGCTAATCCCTCCAAAATGGCATTCGCCATGTAAATTGTATTATAGGCCGAAGACCACAGATAACCATTTCCCGAATTATTTATAGTTATATCATTTTGATTAAATTCAATATCGGTATCGGAAGTGGTAAAACCGGACTCTATTTCATCGGCTACCAAACCACTTATTACAGTTACGGAATTAGGGCCACCACTGGCAAAGTTGTTAGCATTAAACAAGCCATAGTATAATCCTTGTACTGCTGAAATAGCAGTTTCGTCGTTCTCAAAAACAATCTCGTCAACAATCATGGAGTTAGGCAGTTCAATATCTACAAAGTCCTTACATCCGACTATAGAGAAACAAAAAATTAAGATGCCTATCGTTTTAAAACTATATTTGGTTTTCATTATGTTAAAATTTTAATTGTACACCCCCGGTAATCATTTTAAGGGCTGGTAAAACATCTGTCCCCCTGGTAGCATATTGCGGATCCAACCCTATAAAATTGGTCCAGGTAATTAGGTTCTGTGCATGTAAATAAAGTTTACAGGATTTCATACCAATTTTCGAAATGAAGGCTTTCGGTAAGGTATAAGACAACGATATGTTTTTTAAACGGATAAAAGAAGCGTCACTATTGTAACCTATATCACTACTTTTCGCATAGCCGTATAATGTATTATTTGAAAGAAGTGTTGTAAAGTTTTGAGTGTTGGGATTATTCCATAGTTCTTCAGCTATATTTCCTGAATTGTTTGGCCCCCTACCCGAAGCATAGTTATGAACAAAACGATTGGCTACTCCTTTCTGTCTCACAAACTCCAGCAAAAAATCAAGTTGAAAATTTTTGAATTGTAACGTGTTATTTAGCCCACCATAGTACTTTCGTCCTAAGGGAATGGTCATAATACGGTCATCATAATTATACCTACCATCTTCATTCACATCACGCACCTGGTATAAACCTGTTTCCGGGTCAATTCCAGTATACTCATAGGCCAAGACAATATTTAACGGTTGCCCAACCCTATATCGATTGGCATAGGAAGACTGTTCTAAATCATCATACTTTACGAGGGTGTTTTTCGGCCAGGTGATATTAAAAGAAGTATTCCAACTAAGGTTAGCAGATTTAATGTTTAGCGTATGTACTTCCAGTTCCCAGCCCGTATTGCGAACCGTAGCCGGCATATTGGCCTGGACGGAGGAGAACCCGGTGACATCTGGTAAGGGATAACCTACCAATTGATTGGAAGAACGATTATAATACCATCCTATCCCGGTACGGATCCGGTCTTCCAGGAACCCGATGTCCAGGGCAGTTTCCAGTTTTTTATTGACCTCCCAGCCATAGTCCGGATTGGCCAACTGTGTGGGGTATAAACCGCCAGGTCCATTAGTAGGTTGGTAAATAGCATAATAGCCATAATCCGGAATTTGATCGTTCCCCGTGGTTCCGTAACTCCCTCGTAACTTTCCGAAGTTTATGAAAGGTAAGGCCTTCCTAAAAAGAGTTTCTTCGGAGAAAATCCATGCAGTACCTACCGCACCAAAGTTACCAAAACGGTTTCCGGGACCAAACCGACTTGAACCATCCCGACGTCCGGTCAAGTTAATAAAGTACTTTTTGTTCCAATTAAAACCGATTCTACCAAAAATTGCAGTGTATGCATACTCCGAATTGTTTTGTTTTGCGGAAACATTAGCTGCTGCACCCAAATTACCTATTAAACTTTCATTAGCGTAACCTTCCCCGTTCAGAGATAGTGCAACATATTCATTTTTCTGAAAGGTAGTCCCCACTAATACATCCAGTTTTGCATGACCTAAAGTTGTTGCGTAAAATAACTGGGGTTCAACAATCCATGACTTTCTTTTCGTATTACCATGTTGAGAACTATGGGAAACTCTTGATTGGTCTCTGGGCCTATAACTACTCTTGGGAATTTTTACCGTTTCTTCTACATTCAAATCGGTATATCCCAAATTAACTTTTAAAGATAGATCAGAGAAAAAAGAGTATTCTAAAGAAGAATTAACAATAAAATTATCGGTCTTAATTTCCTGTTCCTTTTGCTGACCCGCAAAAGGGTTGGACCACGTTTCATTTTCCCAGTTTAATTCCCCTCTATCGTTATAAATACGAGGAGCATTTGGAGATAACCAAATAGCTTGTCCAACTAAATTTAAATCAGCAAATAATCGATTATGGTCTACACCATAATTAAGGGAGAGTACCGCCTGGAAACGGTCATCATTGGACCTGTGATTCAGGTTTAAATTCCCGGTAAGTTTATGATACCCAAAATTACCCGGAAATACGGTCGTCTCCTGATGGTAAGAGCCTCCCAGCAAAAAAGAAGTACGGGCACTACCTCCGGAAACACTACCGTTTATATGGGTAATATTGGCGGAACCACCAATGAATTCCTTTTGCCAGTTTGTATAACGATTTTGATCCCAGGTGCCATTAATGTCGTAAGCAATAGCCGGGTATTCCGTAATACCGTCATTGGCAAAGGCTTCCCGGCGCATTTCCAAATATTGCCCGGTATTGAGCAAGTCCATGGTGTTTGATACCTTACCTACCCCGGTATATAGGTTAAAGTCATAAATCGTTTCTTCCGCACCTTTTCCCTTTTTAGTGGTAATGAGTACCACACCATTGGCCCCGCGAGAACCATAAATAGAAGTGGCATCAGCATCTTTTAATACCTCAATACTTTCTATATTGTTCAAATTAATGGTTTGTAAGGGATCAATTCCTTGATCTGCGGGCATCAACCCTCTGGTTGATATGGGATCGGAAGACACAGGAACCCCATCTATAATATATAAAGGAAAACTGTCACGCCCTAAACTATTACGTCCCCTTATTTGTATTCCAGTATAAGAACCTGGCACACCACTAAACTGATTTATTTCTACTCCTGCCATCCTACCTTGAAGAGATTGTATGGGATTGGCTAAAGGCTGTAGTTCAATATCTTTTAATGTGACCCTGGCAATACTCCCCGTCCTTTCCCGTTCCTTTACCGTATAATACCCAGCATTGACCGTAACCTCCCCCAGGGCCATGACATCCTCCTGTAATACCACATTCAGCGTAAGCCGCTCCCCTACCCTTTCTTTCCGTGTTTTAAACCCTACAAACGAATATACCAGGGTATCCTGCGCAATGGCCGTAAGGGTATAGGAACCGTCAAAACCGGAGATCGTGCCCTGCCCTTTGCCGGACACGATAATATTGACCCCGCCCAGCGGCTCGCCGTTACTGTCGGTAACCGTTCCGGTTACCTGGTGTTGGTCATCAATTTGTAAGGGGGGTAATGCCATTGCAGGCAACGGTAGGTTAAGTAAAATAAAGGCAATAGTTATGGGGCACCAGCAGGACAGGCCCGCTAATGTGGTGATCTTCATAATTTTAATATTTGAGTGTTAGCTAAAAAGCCCTGTGGGGTTACAGGCTAGAGGTTGCGGGTTCCGGGTTCCAAGTTCCAGGTTCCAGGTTCCAGGTTCCAAGTTGCAGGTTCCAGGTTACAGGTTACAGGTTCCGGGTTCCGGGTTTGTTTTAATTCCTGAAACTGGCCGGAGGGGTGGTTCCTGGGCCCTGCCGAAGGGTGGTTCCTGAGCTTCGTCGAAGGGCCAGTGCATCCAGTTTTTGTAAGCACTCCCGGAGTTCCCCGGTAAGGGTATCATGGCTTTTGCGTAACTGCCGGAAGGTTTCCAGTTCGGCGTTACATGCCTCTTGTAACTGTTCCAGTTTTTGGTGTGATTTTTTCATAATAAGCGTGTTAATGTGTGAGTATTAAAAACCGACCACCATGCTTTAAGAAAGCAAATTTGCATGTAAAGGGAAAAGCTATTACTTTTATTGGCAGTGTGAGTACCCGATAGGTGTAACGGTCTTTTACCCCTGTGGCAAACCTATGGTGTTTTTCCGCAGGCACGAGGCCGGTGTTACCGGACAACATTGCATGGCCTGACGCCTTTGCTTTTGCCGCCGGTTGCGCCCGCGTCATTCAGGAGCACGTTTTTGTTTTTTTGAAATGGGTTGTAGTGATTGGGGTTGTGGCTGCCGGTTGCAGCACAGGGCAAAGCCTGTTGCCGTAAAATGCTCTGGTGGGTGTTTTTTTCTCGTCGTTTTCATAATCGTGCTGGTATGGTTATGACAACGATGTGTACTCGGGAAGCTTAGGAATATTAAATTGGTATAAGACCAGTACGCGCCCTCGCAACTTAAGTTCGTGGTTCCGCCAGAACCTCCTTTCATCCTAAAGGAATCAAGGTTGCCCCGAAAGTTAACGAGGAACGCCATACTGGAATATATCACGAAGATAGTAAATTCCAGCAATAGGCGATCACTCGGTCAACTCGTGGCAATCTGGCGGATTTCGAACGAGTCAACATCGTCATAATAAGGGAGTATCCCCTATTCGGTGTCGCTATTATAGAACAAAGATAAAAAACTAATCGACATAAACAAATTTTATTAATCGACTAAATGAAAAAACATGCAAATATCGATGAAAAAGAGATATTCCTCAAGAACATTTCTAACATCGTTATGCACTTAAAACTAAGCAAATCTAAGTTCAATAAAAAGTTGGGCTGGTCAACCAATAAATTATCTAATATTCTTGCAAGCAAACAAGAACCTCTATTGAAAGATATCAAATGCATAAGAAGAGTTCTGGGATTAACGACAACTGATCTTTTGACAAGAATTCTAAATAAATCTGAAATTGACAGGTTAAAGGATAGGACTACGGATATTAAATTGGTAAGAAATACTTCTACAACGAGCAATTCCGGAAAACCTATGTCCTATATCATTGTATTACTACATAAAACCTATAATTTAAAAAGTGAGTTTACGAAAAAGGAGATAATTAACTCACTACCAAAGAAATTTGCTGATTACTCTATTGAATGGGAGAAAACCAGACTCAAGGCACATATTGCAAAGGCAGGAGAAAGAATCAATGCGGACAATAATATTGAATACACATTTAGACTGATAAAGAAATTACCATCGAAAATGGTGGAGCAAGCGGTACTGGATGTTGGTGATGATTGGTTAAATAAGAATTAAGAGTTTGTTAATGCAGTATATAAGTGGATAAGTACGAATGATATCTACAATAAGGAGATCTTCGAAAAAATATTGCCCATGTAAAGATTAAAAGAGTGGCGTTGACATAATATTTAAAACACCGTACATATCAATTAACCAGAACCAAAATTAGAATAGAATTGTCTTCATTACCAACATATTATTCCTTGTCTAAAATACTTAATAGGGTTAAAACTATTATAGATGATAATATAATAGGTAAAAGATTTTGGCTAAAAGTGGAAATAGCCAATATCAATTTTCATAGATCTGGACATATATACCTTGAGCTTGCTGAAAGTCAAAATGGTAAAACTGTTGCCCGATGTAGAGCCAATATTTGGAGTTATAATGTGCAGCAAATAAAGCATGCATTAGGAAAAGATTATGGTAACATTCTAAAAAAGGGAAATGAAATATTATGTTATACAAGCATTCAGTTTGATACAGTCTATGGTTTAAGTTGTATTATAACAGATATAAGTCTGGAATTCGCAGTTGGCCAAATAGAAAAGAAACGACAGGAGATCATAAATAGGCTTAAGAATGAAGGTCTTTTAGATTTAAACAAGAAAGTTCCAGTACCTCTAGTTCTTACCAATATTGCAGTAGTAGCCTCTAGGGATACCTCCGGATATCAGGATTTTATTAAAAATATTCAGGAAAACCAGTATGGTTATGTATATAATCTAGATATTTTTTCCGCTACCGTCCAAGGAAGTGGTGCAGAGGTCGAAATCCTTGATAGGCTTCAAACCATAAATAGAAAAAAGTATGATTGTGTTGTAATTATTAGAGGAGGGGGGTCTAAGATGGATTTGGACATTTTTAATTCTTATGAAATATCGAGACAGGTAAGTCAAATGCAAAGTGCAGTATTTTCCGGTATCGGTCACGAAACAGATACAACAGTACTGGATTTTGCAGCGAACAAAGCTTTTAAGACACCAACAGAAGTTTCCAATTATATCGTAAACAAGACCTACAATTTTGAAAAGGGGGTTGTTAATAATTATGAGTTAATCATGGAAAGGTATATTAAGCTGATGGACAGAAAGCAAGGAAATTTAAAGCTGTTTACCGAAGGTATAGCCAATGCATCTAATAGTTTTACCCGTTTGCGTAGAGGTTCTTTACATACGCTGATGAATCGCATAGTTTCTGAAACAAAGAAATTTATTAATCAAGAGAACAGCAAGCTGTCATCGAGCAATAAAGAAAGTTTACACGAAAGTAAGAGATTGCTTTACAACAGGATAGAATACATACATAAACAACGTGAAATGCTTGTCCTTTTGGTGGAGAATGTTATCAATACAAGAAGAGCCTATTTAACCAATGCTTTTGTATTGGTGTCCTCCAGTAGTCCTACAACAGTTCTCAATCGGGGATTTACTATACCAAGGGTAAATGGGAGCCTTTATTCCGGAGAAGAACTGACCAAAGACACCATTATTAAACTGGAATTCAAAAATGCGGTTATAGTTACCAAATATGTAAAAAAGGAAAAACAATGGAAAGTAAATCCGTTTCAGAGTTAACTTATGAAGAAGCATCGAACGAACTCGAGTCCATTCTTCAAAAATTAAGAAACGATGAGGTGAGCATCGATAAGCTGGAAGAGGTAGTTACTAGAGCTGCGGCATTATCCAAACTTTGTCAGGATAAATTGCGTAATACAGAAGCAAAAGTTCAGGAAATAATTGACAAACTAGGACTTTAGTACCTGCAAAAACAAAATCTGAGACTAGTTTTAATATCCTCATATCCCTAACCTATTTGGTATTACACAAGATTATCAAAACTAAATAGAAATAGCTAATTTATACAAAGATTTTAATATGCGTAACCCCAAGTGGCATCCGGATGAAATTTTATTGGCTCTGGATTTATATTTTCGCTTAGAACCGGGGCAAATCTATGCTAGAAATGAAGAAATAATCCAAATATCTAATCTTCTTAAGAAACTGCCTATTCATAAGATCATTCCAGACATTACCAAATTCCGCAATCCCAATGGTGTAAGTTTAAAGCTTAGCAATTTTTTAGCCATCGATCCAAACTATAAAGGAAAAGGCATGCAAGCTTATAGCACACTTGATAAAGAGCTCTTTGACAAGTTTGTCGATAATAAAGAGGAATTAAAGCGAATAGTACAACAAATAAAGTCTACACTAAACGGTGATATCAACCTTCAACTTCACCATATAGAAACAGAAGAAAAGGAGTTTTTCGAAGCTAAAGAGGGCGAGATTATTTACAAACTACATAAGCTAAGAGAGCGCAACCCTACCCTAACCAAGAAAAAGAAAGACAGCTACTACAAGAAACACGGCAAATTGGATTGTGAGGTTTGCGGGTTTGACTTCTATGAAGTGTATGGTGAATTAGGGAAAGGGTTTATTGAATGCCATCATCGAGTGCCCTTAGCCCAGTTGGACGGGAAGTCTAAAACGAAGCTAAAGGATTTGGCTTTGGTTTGTGCTAACTGTCATAGAATGTTGCATAGGGATATGGGGAGTATTGGGGTTGAGGAGTTGAGTAAGATGGTGAGAAAATAGGTTTACTTTTCTTTTTTTGTTGTTTTTACGGGAATCCACATATCTTTTTTGGAAAGATTTGTTTACTTTGAGAAATGGCAATCAAACATCAACCTAATAGAAAATAATATGAATGAAAAAAGAATTTCTTAAGAATAGTTGGAGAGAAAACTTTCTTTTCAAAGTCTATTCTAATACCTCTGTACATTTTAAAGAGAACTTTTGGTCTATATGAAATTGAATAACCATTATTTAACTGACAAATGACTAAAATAGGGTATCATATGCATTCTGATATTCTTAGTTTCCTCCAATGATCTTATATATGCAACAAATGTTAAAGAAAATATTTATTTCCTACAGTTGGAAGCCTCGAAGTAACAAAATGATTGTCACCGAATTGGCTGAAAGACTAACAAATGATGGAATTCACGTAATTTTAGATGATTGGGACTTAAAGGAAGGTCAAGATAAGTACCATTTTATGGAACAAATGGTTAATGATGAAACTGTAGACAAAGTACTATTAGTTTGTAATAAAGAATATGCTCTAAAAGCAAACAAAAAACAAGGAGGAGTTGGAATAGAGAGCTTGATTATATCAGACGAAATATACAATCAAGTCGAACAAACCAAATTTATTCCAATAATAATGGAATACGAGAATGACAAACCTTGTTTGCCAACATTTGTAAAAACACGAATTTACATTGATTTAAGTAAGGAACAGATTTACGAAGAAAACTATGATAAACTTATAAGGAATATATATAACAAACCCATTTCTAAAAGACCTCCTATTGGTAAAATGCCAATTCATTTAGAGGACGAAAATCCAGTTTTTCTGCCAACTGCTCATAAAGTTAATCAAATAAAAAACTCACTTTTAAACAACAATAAAAACAGCATATTATTAATCAAAGATTATCTACAAACTTTCATTGAAAGTTTATTAATTTTTAAACTTGACCAACAGAAAGATGAAATCGATAATTCCAATTTTATTGAAAAAGTAGAATTATCTATCGAGCAACTTCAACCTTTAAAATTAGATTTCATTGAGTTTCTAAATGTTATTTGTAAATATTCATCAGAGGTTTATGATGATCTTCTTATTGATTTTTTCGAGAATTTGCTTCAATTCTATGAAGATAATGCAATTGAATTGGAGCCTGGAAATAGTTTTAATAATATTATTAATGATAATTACAGGTTTTTTAATTATGACCTTTTTTTAAACTTTGTTTCCGTGATGATAAAACTGGAAAAATTTAAATCATTAGGGATAATTTATAGCAGTTCCTTTATTGTGACGAGGAAATATAATAACAAAGCTGAACCTGTCAATTTTGTAGATTTCAGAAAATACAATTACACCTTAAATGAACATAAAAGTAAAGGAATTAATCCAAAAAGAGTAAATGTTGTTGCAGATTTAATAAAAAAATATTCAACAGTAGTAAAATTTGAAGAAAACATATCTTCTGATATTTTAAGTTATTATATGTCCCTGATTTATCCTCCAAAAAGAGGTTATGCAGATCAATGGTTTCCTGAAACAGGTTATTATAATTCTGGGTATTCTGCTCTATTCCCGAAAATAATATCCAAAAGATATTTCGAAAAGATTAAGAGACTGTTTAACGTAGATAATATTGAGTCATATAAAGAATTAATAAATCAAGTCAAAGAAAAGGATAATGTTCAACGGGGCTATAATAAAATTCCAAAAATTGAGAACGGACTTAATCTCGAAAATGTTTGTAAACATGAATAATAGAATTTTGGGGAATAACTAAGCGTTTGTGCGGCCGGTACGTACGCCCTATCATGAACGTAGTGTGACAGGAAAAAGTTTTAAAGTGGATTAGGGTATTATTAAATTAAGGAGAAAGTCATCCCGAATTTGATCTAAAGATGACCGGAGGATTTTGTTTCATATTTATACTATAAAGTGTATATACATATGTTAGTGACGATTAAATACTAAGATTAAAACAACTAAATGTCAAATAAAAATACAACATGATATCAAGAGTGGCTGAATGATGAAAAATTAGTTAACACCTTAACCCAAGTAGTAAAAGAGACAAATGGTGAACTTTTGCCTTGTAGGGAACCCTGAAGTATGAATAGATACATAAAAGCAATGGAAATAGGTAATGCCTATGAAAAGGAAGGTATAACCTATTATGAATTAAAAGATAAGTTACGCATTGAATTCGATGTAAATAGTGAAACCACTTTTGTTAAATGGTTTATGAAATACTTTGATACTGCAATTGATTACACGATTAGAACTCCAATAAATACTTCATATCTAAATGAATTGACATACCAATTTATTCTAAAAAATCACAATTGTGAAGGCAGGTTTCAGATTATACAAAAAACCTTAGAGAGTAAAAGTTTTCTTACCGGTGAAGCATCCAAACAATACCTGGAATACATAGAATTAAAAGAATCCAGGGAATCATCAAAATTGGCAATTGAAAAAGCTGAGGAATCAATTAAATTAGCTAAGAAATCCACAAATCTTGCTCGTTGGGCTTTAATAATTGCCATAATAACAAGTGTCATATCTATAGTGTTCTCCATAGCAGAATTTAATAAGTAACCAACCATATACTCACACCCCCGTTGTGATGTAAATATTGATAAGACTTTAGATATGAACGTTACTAACCCAATTATTATTGATACAATTAAAACTAAATAATAATTAGTGTTCAATATAATAGTATCAACACCCCGCTCAATGAAGTGTTCAGAGCGAATGTCTCTGACTTCGCAGCCTATGCCCTATTTATACTAAACCCATTTTTTAATATTTACTATTGATAATGCCTGCTTTTGGTTGGTACTTTTTTGTTTTTTACGGGAATCCGTATGAATAATTGAAGTAATTTTAGTTTGTCATTAATAATATAGCATGAAAAGAATTCTAATCTATTTTACCATTATAATCGGTGCATTACTAGCAATTGTTATTTTACCACATCTTCTGTTATCCTATTCCATATTTCCCTTCCCCGAAGGAAGTGAAGGACTTTCTATACTAATAAATAATGCTACCAGCCCGATCATTTCAATATTAACTTTGATGGGAGTTTTCCTTGCTTATTTTTCGCAACAAAAAAATCACAGGGAACAGATGAAACAGCTTAGGCTTGAATCTCATTATAATTTCATCAATGATTTATATAATAAGGTTTCTCAAGATTTTTATAAGGATAACGAGAAAGGGCTTAGGCTACAACATGGTAAAATCATTGGGATAATTAATTCCTACAGGTCAGGGCAGCATCCGTCTTCTACTATGGAAGCTGACCAAAAAGAACTTACAGCAAGGATTAGTAAATATAGATATCATCTTGATAATTATGGGATGTTAGCAGACCAAATTTTGGGATCGGAATTAATAAATGCAAAATTATATAAGATTTTCAGTAAAAAAATACTGTCTGATCTAGAACTATTATATAATAAGCCACTAAAAAAAGTACTGGATCAGAAAACAAATAAAAAGCATAATTCACATAATTTGACCCCACTTAAAAAAATCATAGAAGATTATTTTATGGATGTCAATAAACTTATTAAAAAAATACATCAAATGTGATTTAGGATATCAACAGCATACTAAGACGTGTTTATACTAATATGCATATGTAATGTATAAAATCAACTATACAACAGCTATATTTCTCATTGGCAGTACACAGATAACCTATGCAAGACAAAATTGAAAAGACAGGAAATAATTATCATCTGAAATTAAACTGGATTTTTGACTATTTCCAAAAATTATAAAAGAATAAAACATGAGTAATAAAGCTTCTATTAGTAGGCTAAAAATCATTTTATCACTTCCTAATTTGTCTCCTTTTTCAGTTAGTTTTTTTGTTTTTATGGGAAACCACAGTAATGTGTGCTTCAAATCAGGTATTATATTGTATTAATTTATAATTATTAGCAGTTATATGTAAATAAAAAATTAATTTCTTAGACTTTCAAAAATAATATGGAGTATTGATTAATTTACATCATGCTTTTTTTCATAAATGCAGTAACTGTCCCATAGGACTCAGATTCAATAGTATATGGATTCCCATGATGAATTAAAAAAGACCGTCCCAACTTACTTGACCAAACTCCCTTATTCTTACCATAAGTCAATTGCCTTGAAGCATGAGTTGCTTCACCTTTTTTTTCATAAAATGCGACCTTTTTATAACCTTCTTCATAATCCCCATCTATACATTTGACGTAACCTAATTGACCAAATATTTCAGTCAGTATTCTTATGGAAAACTCGTCATCTACTCCAAATGGCCAATCTAATTTAACGCCATCCAATCTAATTGTAGGTCTTTTCTCCAAAGGCAAACTTACCCACCAACAATCAGTAACATTAGCAGCCCAAGCTATACAATTATAATTAGGACTGGCTTTATCTACAATTTCAAAAACCTTATCGTCTTTTAATTTTGGAAATGCATTAATGATCTGATTTCTATTTACTTCAGAATTTATCAATGAGGTACTATCTAATCATTAAACATTTTGAATTCTACCACTACGATAAGCTTTAACCCATTTTTTACATACCTGTTCAATAGTTTCTCGTCCACTTGAACTCATAGACTTTCCTGTGATTATATTTAGAGCCCAAACTAAAACACTTGGTTCTTTTTCAATTTCGTCAATGATTAATGGTACTACCTTGGCACCCAATTCTATAATCCTTTTGAAATTATCATCTTCAATAATGTTAGAAATTGAAGATTCAAAAGCAGTATTTTGTTCCCATAAATCAACTAATGTATCAAACTTGTCTTTTAAATAAATATTTTCAAATAAATCCTTATCTAATTTAATATCTTCATAATCATTTGGAATTTGCCGAGCACTTTCTTCTTTAATATTTTCTATTTTGGTGCTTTCGATCTTGACATTTGATGGTGGTAAATCAATGATAAGTGGCATAATCAACTTATTAGTTTTTTGGTTTCTTCTGTAATTCCATCATTAAATAATTGATTTTTTTTATCTCTAATTTTCTCAAATAAAGATAATATTAAATCATTATCATTTTTTATCTTATTATTATAGAGCACATCTATATCAAAAATATATGGAACGGAATCTCTTAATGGAGTGTCTAATATATGACTTATATTTATTTTAAAATTATTTTCTTTATCAAGTGAAGCAAACTTAAATTGAAAATTATTAACTGAAAAGGTGTTTTTATCATCCTTTATAAAGGTAGTGAAATATTCACTAATGTCTTTTAAGTCTAAGGGTAAGTTTATTTTATTGACATATCTTAATGAGATTCCATTTAATTCTTTTATTTCAAAAGCATCATTAAATATATCCCAAAACTTAAACGACTTCTCTTTGAAACTATCCCATCCAGTATATTTTCCATGAGACTGGAAGGTGAATTTTGTTTCTGTTATAGTAAAAATTTCTTGTCGATTTTTTGACATTACTTGAATACCATAAAATTGTTTATCCTTTAAAGAAACACTCGTTTCACTATTGTCATTATTCACTACAATATTTTGAACAAATCTTTCATTAACAATAGGATAATCTGATTTAATCTTTTTGGCTATTTCTTTAACCATATTAATATCAAAACTCTCAATCTTATCATATCTAAATTGAATCATAGATAAAATAATAGGAGCATTTTCATAATAGGTATTATTATCTGCCATTTTGTTTTGAATATTAATTAGTGAAAATTACTATGCAAATTTAGAGCTTATTAAATTAAAAATTATACATTTACGTATAATTCAGCCTTAGCTTTTAAAATGGATATTGAAACCCTAAGACTACTTTTATATAAAAAATCATTTAATAAAAAAGATTTATCTGTTTCGTACAGAACATTAAATCATTATGATGAATATGGTATTCTCCTTCAAGAAAGAAAAACAACTAATCAATGGCGAAAATTTAATGCAATTGAATACGTTTGGATAGAAATGATAATAATACTAAGAGAGCTAGGAATGCCTCTATCAAAAATTTTAATTCTCAAAAATAAATTATTTAAAGAAGGAACAAAAGGAAGTATAGACAAAGCAAATTTCATAATAAAATCATTTGAAGAAGAGATAATACTTTCCGTAATAAAAAACTATGATCTATATATTCTCGTTTTTATTGATTGTAATTATACATTTCATGATAGCTTATCTTTACAGCAATGGAACAATGGTATTTATAAAAATGAACCTCATATAAACGTTCCTCTAACCAACTTAATACAAGAAGCATTAAATAAATTAAATAATTTAGAAACATCTTAATCGGATATCTAATCCCCTGTTCTACAAAATATTTAAGACTCTGTGAATGTCCCCGCTCTCCGAAATGTCATATGCTAGGCGAATGTCTCTGAATTCCCAGCCTATATTAAGGGCATAAAAACTAATATGAACCACTCAAAGCCGTGGTTGAGGAATTGTACAAAAAATGGTAATCTGCCATTATATTATTGATATTTTACTATATTTATAGACATATTGATGACTTTTTAATAAAGCAGCAATACACTCCCCCCTACTTTTGCCCGGAATGAAATTCTTTGTTTTGGATGGTTTTTCTTGTTGGTTTTGTTGGTTGATTTTTGGGAAAATGATTTGGTTTACGGGAATCCACAGTAGAGTTTTGAAGTTGTTTTGTTTCTTTGGAGGAAGCTAATTTATAACTCTTCGTCTTTAAGAGATTTATATGTAATAATTCAAAAAATGGAGAAAGTAACTATCAAAAATCTAATTGATTTTCGCCAAAAAAGTAAGCGAGCACGAATCACCTTTGTCAATAATTTAAAAAAAGAAAAAAAATTAGATGATGGTTCTTCTGGCGGGGATTATTGGATTAGCTGCCTAAGCGCAATTAGTAATGCTTTCAGATATGATAATAAGGACCTATTAGAAGAAAAGATTGATTTATTGAGAGACAAAATTCAACACACACAAATCAAAAGAATACAAGATCAGTTTCAAAGGAATATTGATATTTTAGCAAATTTCCAGGATTTTGATTTTCAACACCTAAAGCCAAATTTGGAATTGGCTTTTCTCAAACGACCAAAAGTTAAATCAATCATTATAGTCAAAGACTTTCCCATTGAGGTAAAACCAAGCTATGTTTTTTCCTTTTCAGAAAATAACAGTGAAGAAATTGGGGCGGTTTGGTTTGTTGTAAAACTAGGTGGCTTCAAAAAAAGTGAATTAGGAATGTTTGCAGATATAATGTATCGATATTTAGACAAGCATTATTCCAAGGACTTTTTTGTTAATCCAAATTATTGTATTGCCGTGGACTTATTCAATGGTCAAGAAGTAAGATATTCGGAAATCCAAAATGGAGATATTCCTATATTAATTGATACAACTATTGAGGAGATTAAAAGGACATAACAAAACTAAGATAAGGTAATAGTGCATGTATTGTGATATTCTTTGTTGCGGAAATTATGAAAAGACAGAATCTTAAAATGGATATAAACAAAATTGATAATACAAGTCTTAATAAATTACCTGCCGGAAGTAGTTGTGAAATAAATTGTATTCATATAAAAATAAAAGACTTCAGACCAATTATAGAGGAATTTGAGAAATATATTTGTGATACAAGCTGGATAAACGAACTTGATGAAATATCTCAAATAACTTTTAGAGCAACTTCAAAAAAAACAATTGATAAAATTGTTAACGATATTATTGCTAAAATATCCACAAATGTAAATACAGATATTGGAGAATTTATTGTTTCATATGCAGCACAACAGGCATTGGAAATAGAACATTCTCATAAACTCATCCCGTTAGCCGAAATACTTAAAGAAAAAATATCTGGTAACCCAGGCTTTGATTATCATTCTGTGAGCGCAAACAGTTTTTTAGTTTTTGGGGAAGCAAAATTCAGCTTAGACTCCACACCAAGAGCTAAAGCATTAGATCAAATTATTGATTTTATTGGAGATAGGGATAGTTCTGAGTTACTATGGTTAATGCCATTTTTAAATGACAAGACAAAACAAAATATCATTAATAATCAAAAAGGATATTCAGCAGCTTTTTCTCATAATAATGACAACGTAATCAACACGATGAATAATGCTCTGGAATCAGATCCAATAAAAGAGATAATTAAGTTTAATGAACTTTATTTAATTGCAGTTGAATTATGTTAGATGAGAAAATATTCAACCAAGAAATTGATAATAACTTAATCAAAACTATTCTTTATGATTTTCATAAATATGGACCAACTAATAATAATCATCTAGAAACTTTATCATATATAAAAAAATTCAATTCTTCTTCGTTTAAAAGATATGAATCTAAACTAATGTATTTAATGGGGTTATTTTACAAGACGAAGGAACCTACCTCATTTTTAGAATCAATATACGACTCATATGCAGAAACTATAATTTCTGATACAGGTCATAACTTCACACCAGTTCAAGCAGATGCATATAATTCAATAAAAAAGTATACAAATTTTTCATTTTCAGCACCGACTAGTGCTGGAAAATCTTTCTTATTTCAAGAACTAATAAAAGAAACTCAAGGAGATATAATTATTGTTTTACCTTCAAGAGCTTTAATTTCGGAATATTTAATTAAGGTGAAAAAGCTTGTTTCAAAAGATACTTTAGTTTTACAATTTATTGAGGTTGTAAACACTAACAGAACAAAAAACAGAATCTATATTATTACTCCAGAAAGAGGAGAAGAATTATTCAAAAATATACCGAAGCTAAATGTAGAATTAATTCTACTTGATGAAGCACAAATCTCCGAGGAAGGAATAAGAGGTATGAAATTTGATTCCTTTGTACGAAGAATTGATAGAAAGTTAAATAATATAAAAAAAGTATTTACTCATCCTTTCATTCTTAATCCCGAAGCTCAATTTCAGAAGCATAATATTACAAAAAACATAGATTCAGAAACTTACCATCAAAAAACTGTTGGTAAAATCTTTATAGAACATGCAAAAGGTAAATTCAAATATTTTTCACCATTTCAAGACGAAATGAAAGGAAAAGATATTGAAAATGATATTGTAAAAGAAATTATTCAAAATGGAGGCACTGCTTTAATTTATATCTCAAAATCAAAAATTTATGATGGTAGCTACATTGAATCATTTGCAGATTATATAGAACTATGTCCAGAAATTACTAACAAAAGTGGACTTAGATATATAGAAAAACTTGAAGATTTTTTTGGAACTAAAGATGATAATGAAAAGAATTCAATGCTAATCTTTTTAATGAAAAAAGGTATTGTTATACATCATGGATCAATTCCATTAAAGGCAAGATTAATAATCGAAGAATTTGTAAATGGAAATCATGCAAAAATTTGTTTTTCAACTTCAACTCTGATTCAAGGAATAAATATGCCCTTTGATATTGTATGGATTAATAATTTTACTTTCAATGGTAATGAAGACCAAAAAACTCTAAATCTGAAAAATTTAATTGGAAGAGCCGGAAGAGTTACATTAGAAGATAATCACTTTGATTATGGTTATGTTTTGATTGAGGGAAGGAATAAAAAATTATTTAATGCAAGACTAAATAAAGAATCTTCATTAGCAACTACATCTAATCTTGATAATCAAACTGACCCAAACAATGAAGATTTTATAGATATAGTAGACGCTATTAAAAATGACACCTTCAATTCGGAATTACAACTAACGAAAAGCCAAATAGAACGTATTGAAAGAGCCAATTTGAATGACGAAATTTCTTTTATTTTAACAAATTTTCTAAATCAAGATCTAGAGCCTTTAACCGTTAAAGAGTATTATTTACTTACGGAGTATACAAGAAAAAAAATAAAAAAAGCTTTCGAAAATATTTATAAGGCACATTTGAGAAGAGTTGAATTAAGAAATGGAGAAAAAAGTGTACTTAGTACTTCAATACCTATCCTACTTTGGCAAATTCAAGGTAAATCTTTTGCAGAAATCATTTCACTTCGACACGCATTTTTATCTGAAAAAGATTTTAGGCGAAAATTAAGACGAAAATTAAGAAATAAAAAAATATCAATAAGCGATTTTAAAAAGCAACTTAAAGAAAAAAAAGCAAGGTTTTCTTGTATTGCCGAAGCTTTACCAAACAAAAGCTTTAAAAAACCAGTTCCTTTATTCAATAGTAACACAAGCATAATTGATTTAGATTTTGATAAAATCATTTATGATACTTACGATTATATTGACAAGGTTCTTTCCTTGTCTGTAAAAGATCCTATTTCAAGCACATTAATTCTTTACTTTCATAAAACTAATGATTTGAGAGCACAAATATTAAGCAATTATATAAAGTATGGGACTAATGATTCGACTGAAATTTGGTTATTAAAGTATGGATTTAGTTTTGAAGACATAGAAAAACTAATTAAACATATCGAAAAAATAGATGAAACAGAGATAATATTTAAAGATTCAATACAGCAATTCATTTCTGACCCGGAAAATAATAAGTTAGTTGAACGATACATATAAAATAACTTTTGTCAATAATAACCACGTGTTCATGTGGTCGATACGACCTAACATGAGCACAGTGCTGACCGAATAGATTGATTATTAAGTGGCCTCCAAGGAAGTACTATGTTCTAACCAATAATTGTTACTATTGTTAAACGTTAACCGTATTTCAGACGGACCGCAGTTAGCTGCATGTTAAAATATTTAATGAACATTAAGCATCTTGAAATAGAAATCCCAAAGGAAACCCCTTTTGCAAACTGCAAACTCGAAAGAAAAAAGTATGCAGATATCCTGACAAACATTGTTAATTCTTACAGTTATGGTTTTGTTCTTGGAATAAACAACAAATGGGGAACAGGGAAAACCACATTTGTGAAAATGTGGGAACAGGATTTAAAAAATAAAGGACATAAAACAGTCTATTTTAATGCCTGGGAAAATGATTTTGAAGACAATCCATTAACAGCACTAATGGGTGAATTAAAAACATTGACCAAAAAATCAACAGAACCAGAGTTTAAGTCAACGCTTAAGAAAGCTGCAACATTATCGAAGCATATTGCACCGATTATTGCTCAAGCTCTTGCAGATAAATATATCGACACCAAAGGTGTTAAAGAAGCAATCACAGGTCTAACTAAAGGCTTATCCGATGTTTTTGAAAATGAGGTAAACGAATATGCAGAAAAGAAAAAGAGTATATCAGGGTTTAAAAAAAGTCTATCGGAATTTATAGCAAATACAAACGAAGGGAAACCATTAATATTTATAGTGGACGAATTAGACAGATGCAGACCAAATTATGCTGTATCGATATTGGAACAAATTAAACATTTCTTTTCTGTTCCAAATGTCGTATTTGTTCTATCCATAGATAAAATTCAATTAGGTAATGCGATAAAAGGTGTTTACGGCAGCGATTTTATAGATTCTGAGGAATATTTAAGAAGATTTATTGATTTAGAATACGCAATTCCCGAACCTGATACCGATGTATTTCACGAATACTTGTTTGATTACTACAGGTTTAATGAATTTTTCAATGTTCCCGAAAGACTAAAACATCGTGAATTGCGAAAGGATAGTGAATATTTTCTAAGCATATCTAAATTACTTTTCACAAATAGAAGTATCCCCCTAAGACAACAAGAAAAGATATTTGGACTCGTACGAGTTGCACTACGCAGCTTCAATCCTAATAATTATGTGGTGCCTCATATATTTCTATTCTTAGCTTTCATTAAAATAACGGACAGTGAATTTTATGAAAGTATGAAAAACAAAAAACTCACACTTCCACAAGTCCAAGAAAAGTATTTAAAGACAGTAATAGCAAACAAAAATGATGATACAGAAACCGAATTAATATTACTGGAAGTTTATTTGGTTAATTTTTACCACAACTTTTTAAGACCAAAAAATTCTCGAAAAAAACTCTATGAATTCGATAGTGATATTGGGTCTAATAAACTTTTGATAGATTCTATAATAGGAATGAATAATAGTTTTTTGAATATTTTGGAAGACATACACAGAGGACGAAATGAAGGGAATTTAGATTTAGGGTATTTCTTAAATAGACTTGAATTATTGGAAAATTTAAAAACATAAAAAGTCAGAAAGAGTTTTTAGATATGAACTGGTATGAATATCAAGAATTAGTAGCTGATATTTTCCGAGGCATTGGAGCCAAAGTCAATACAAATTATAAAGCTGTAGGCGCTAGAGGTGAACATGCTATAGATGTTTGGGTAAAGATGGAAAAGTTTGGAATTGAAATGACATGGATATGTGAATGTAAATATTGGAAGGACTCAATACCAAAAGAAAAAGTACTTACACTTTATGAAATAACCAAAGACTTGGGCGTTGATAAAGGATTCTTATTTTCAGAAAGTGGATTTCAATCCGGAGCTATCAGATGTACAAAAAATACGAATATAACTCTGACCAATGTTGATGAAATTAAAGAGTTGATTCAGCAAGAACTTGAAGAAGTAAGATTGATAGATTTTCTTAAGCGTATTGAAAATTTAAAGAAAACTTTAAAAAATTCGTGGATAGATGATTTAGGATATCCAATTGCAAACAATAACACAAATTTCGATAAGTGTTTGACTATAGACGGAACTCTAATGTTTATGATACTTCAGGTTCAAAAGGCATTAAATAACGATTTCCCAGTGTATCTTACCAAATACTCAACGGAGGGCTGTAAGTGTGAGAATGTTGTAGAATTAAATAAAACGTTAAGTGAAGAATTAAAAATAGTTGAAACCATTGTAAAGGAAATAGATAATCAAACACAGAAAACAGCTATAGAGGTTTCCAATAATATTAACATTTTTATTCAAGCAATAAAAAACCTATTAAAATCGTCCGAAATTCAATTATTTGATAAATCAATTGACATTGACAATCAAAGTATGGAGACTTTAAAATATATGAAAGCTATAGCTAAATCAGCAGATGATTTAAAAAGGACCTCTAAAGGTGCTATAGCTCGAGAGATACATAATATGATGAGATTGTTAATTGAATATATTTATCCTCATTTAACAAAGGTCGAAATGAATAAAAATGAGTGGAATGATTCCAAAGAAAGGATTCTTAATCAATTAGATATTCTATGTAGTATCTCATAAACTGTGTATATAGTAAATATTGAGGGGGCCCGCTCTCCGAAGTGTGATATGCTATGCGAATGTCCCTGACATCGCCGTCTATATTAAGGGCATAAAAACTAATATGGCCTACTCAAAGCCGCGGTTGAGGAATTGTATAAAAAATCGTAACCTGCCATTATATTATTGATATTTTTCTATATTTATAGACGTATTGATGACTTTTTTGGTAAAGCAGTAATACACTCCCCCCCTACTTTTGCCCGGAATGAGATTCTTTGTTTTGGATGGTTCTTCTTGTTGGTTTTTGAGAAAAATGATTGTATTTACGGGAATCCGTAACATAGTTTTAAGATTGTTTTGTTTCTTTGGAAGAAGTTAATTTATAACCCTTCGTCCTTAAGAGATTTATATGTAATAATAAGTAGGCAAAGCAATGAATAGAAGAAAAAACATATATGGGTTAGTTTTATTTATAGGTTTTGTATTTTCAGGTAGTTTTTTTTCTTTCGGACAAGACAACAAATTGATTGCATCTTGTTGTGAGGGAAGCGAAGCTAGGTGTACAGGTTCGGCCTATTGTTCGGCCTGTACAAATTGTAGTAGATGTAAGCATTGTAATAGTGGTGGTTCATGTGGAGTATGCTCTGGAAATTATCGAAGAACCCAAAAAAGGACCTATTCCAATAATAATTCTCAAACTTACAAAAGAAAATACTCGACAGGCTCTTCAAGTTCAAACAATTCAAACTTTCGGAATCTAAATTCTATTACTTCCCATAGTTCTTATTCAAAGAATAATATATACTATTTACCAAATGACACATTCTCGAAGTATTATCTAAAAACATTAATAGTTAATACAGAGACACTTAATTTGAGAAGCGGGCCAGGAACCTCATATCCAGTAATTGAAAAACTAACAAAAGGTCAGAAACTCACATTTCTTGCAATGACCGGAAATTGGGTGAAGGTTAATGTAAAATCAACTAAAACGATTGGGTTCATACACTACAAATACATACTTGTGGTTGAATAAAGCACTTGTACCTAATTTAAAACTTATATTTATGAAAAGTAAAAATCCCCAAAAGACAAAACATGCAAATTTATATCTCTTCCTATTTGCCTTGTTAATTACTATTATCATTTATAAGTCAATAGATATTGCTAATGAACTTTTACCGGAGGATAAAAAATACAGTGCTGAAATATGGGGAACAGTAAATGATTGGATAATTTATGGAGTTATGCTTGTAACGGCTGTATTTCTATACCAAACGTTACAATCCCAGATGAAGGTACAGAAGATGCAACAAAAACTTATGGATATTGAGGACTTCAAATTTAGAAGAGAACTCATGCCTCGTTTTGATATACAAGGTGATCCTCCCGAATATAAAAAAAATCATATCCTTACTAAGTACAATGTTATTGTTAGAGACAATGATGCTCAAAATATTAGTATAGAATGTAATTCAAAGTCTTCAATTCATTCTGGCAAGAAAACCTGGAATAAGAAAATACTCGACAAAAACAATACCATGGACTTTCACTATGAAATTCCGATCGAGGCTGGAAGTATATCATTTGAAATAAGGATATATGTCAATTTTGAAGATATTAAAGGAAACAGATATAGCCAATATGCAGAAATTATAAAACCAGACAAACGTACGCAATCGTATGGTCAACGGCCAAGGCCAACTCCCCTTACGGAAGAGGTTTAGTGACATGTTCTCCAAATACGGAAATTCTCCAAAAACGGAGCCCCAACTAGTTCTCGTTTGAGCTCCAAACTGGTCCCCCGTATGTTGAAAACTCTTCGAATGTTTCCCCACTTTACAAAGTGGGAAAGGCCACACAAAAAGAAGAAAAAAGCGATAAAAAAGTGTTGTTATCCCGGAATTTTAAGGAATAAATAGCTGTATTCGAATTGATATAACGAGTTAATGGTAATTTAAAGTTATGCCGACATTAAAAGAATATTTCAATAATGATTTTACAGATTTGAGTTTAGACTCAGATTTAACAATGACTATTCATAAATCAGATAAAAACATCCAATCGACAGAAACCGTCATTATCAAAAGAAGAGTAAGACATAACCTTGATAGTTCTTGTCGCTTATTAACTTTTTATATACCAGAAAGGAAAGACACGTTATTGATAATTGGTAATATCCTTGAAAATATTGCTAACCACATAGAGCAATCCAATGATGTTGAAAGCATTGGAGGTTATGAAAACGATTTACAAATAGGAACTCACGAAAATATATTTTCACATAGACTATATTTCTATACGGAATCTTCATTAACTAAGGATGAGATTATTAAACTTGATAAATTCTGTAAAGGAAAAAAGGTCTTTGCGACTATACGAAGTGAAGAATACGTTAAAACTCGAATGAAAAAAGAAAAACCTTTAGCATTTATCTCTCACGATTCAAGAAATAAAGAAACAATAGCGAAACCTCTTGCAATTGGGCTCAGCTCACGACTTTGTTCAGTTTGGTATGATGAGTATTCATTAAAAGTCGGACAAAGTCTTCGAGAATCTATCGAAGACGGTATTAAAAATGCTAAGAAGTGTATTTTGGTCTTAACACCAGAGTTTTTAAAAAACCCAGGATGGACCAAAAAAGAGTTTAATTCTATTTTTACAAGAGAAATGATTTTTAATGAAAAGGTTGTAATACCAATCTGGTACAATGTTACAAAAGAAGATGTTTATACATATTCGCCTTCATTAGCGGATACCGTAGCATTAATTTGGCCAGATTCATTAAACAAAAGTGATGATGAGTATAAAAAAGATATGGAAAAACTTATTAGTAAAATTCATACTGTAATAATGGAATAAAAAACTACCACTAATATTAAAACCGAATGAGTAAAAAGCTATTTAAAAAAGGACAAAAATTTAACGATTGGACTCTAGTTTCCTACTTAGGTGGTGGTGGAAATGGAGAAGTATGGCAATGTGAAAACTCTAAAGGAAAAATTGGTGCTATAAAACTGATTAAAACACTAACACAAAAATCCTATAATCGTTTCCTGGACGAAATAAAAGTTGTTGAAGCCAATTCTGACATTGATGGTATTATTCCAATTATTGATAAAAATTTACCAAAAGAACTAGATGGAACTGAAATTCCATATTTTGTTATGCCAGTTGCCAGTAGTGCGGAAAAAGCTCTTAAAGGCCAAGCAATTGAGAAAAAAATTGATTCCATAATTGAAATAGCCAAAACTTTAAAAAATCTACACGATAGAAAAATATCTCATCGAGATATAAAACCACCCAATATTTTAGTCTATAAATCAAGGTTTTGTATTGCTGATTTTGGATTAGTGGATTTTCCTAGTAAAAAAGACATTTCTCATATAAATGAAGTAATTGGAGCTAAATGGACAATGGCTCCCGAAATGAAAAGAGAATCGTCATCTGCTGATAGCTTAAAAGCTGATGTTTATTCACTTGCGAAAACACTTTGGATTATACTAACAGAAAATCAAAAAGGTTTTGATGGACAATACTCAACTGACTCAATCATAGAATTAAGAAAATTCTACAACTCTCATTACACTAGTCCAATTGACAAGTTATTGACAGGCTCAACCGATAACGACCCAGATAAAAGACCTACAATGAAACAATTCATTAATGAACTTGAAAACTGGAAATTATTAAATGAGGATTTTCACGAACAAAATTTAGAACAATGGTTTGAAATTCAAACTAAACTTTTTCCAACCTCATTCCCTAAAAGAGTCATATGGGAGAACAAAGAGGACATAATTAAAGTTCTTAATTTGATAGGTTCTTACGATAATTTAAACCATTTATTTTTTCCTGATGGTGGAGGATTGGATTTGGTAGGTGCAAAAATTTCTTTTGAAAGAGATTGTATAGAACTAGATTTTGGAGGACTAACAGATATTGTCAAACCCAAAAGGCTAATATTTGAGTCCTTCGGAACTGAGGCAGAATGGAACTATTTCAGATTAGAACTCGATGAATTAGCATTATCAGGCGTTTACAAAAATGATGACGGAAAAATACCATACGAACAAAATCATGATAAAGAAAGTGTGTCCGAAATTTACCCTGGAACGTATGACAAATATGATTTAGTAGAGCATCGATACGACTACAATGAAATGGGATATGAAATTCCTGAAACGGCAAGACATGTTTCTAGATTTTTCAGAGGTTCATTTGTCATTTTTAGCAAAAGGTCTACATATAACTTGACACCTTCAACTTATGATGGTCGACACAATAAAATGACCACTGATGAATTTAGGGAATACATTAGCAATTGGATGAATAAATACAATAGCGAAATGTCATTTTTAGAAAGAATGATGAGAAGACGTAGATTAAATCAAAAATAACAGCATACAATATTAGTATGTAATGCGGCTGATATAGCCTAAACCAAAGTTTTCGGTTTCCCTGCTCTACGAAGTGTTGAAGGGCCAACTGGTCCTCGTTTGAGCCTAGCGGAAACGAGGGCCTTAGCCCAAAAACAGTTTTATCCGTATCTTTAATGCTTCCATAAATTATTTTATGGGCTAACAGGTAAAAACCCAACTCAATGGACAGCATCAAGGAAATCACCGAAGCACTTATACAATTCAGGGACCGCCGGGACTGGCAGCAGTTTCACGATTCCAAGAACCTGGCTACGGCTATTGCCATCGAGGCCGCAGAGCTCAACGAGTTGTTTCTCTGGAAAACCATCGAACAATCGGAGCTGGTAGATAAAGAAAGGCTCCGGGAAGAGCTGGCCGATGTATTTTCCTTTGCCTTTTTAATGGCCGAAAAACACGGTTTTGACGTGAAAGAAATTGTACTGGACAAGATTAAAAAAAACAACCAAAAATACCCCGAAGACAAAGCCAGGGGCACTGCTAAAAAATATACCGATCTATGATCGTTTACCACCGTACTAAAGAAGACTTTAGCAATGATGTACTCACCAATAATATTGCCGAGATCATTGCTTCTCACATCCAGGAAAAGACAGGCAAAAAAATAGCCCCCAACGAGTTACGCTCCTTTAAAAATTCCCTGGGCCATATGGACCGTATTTTGCAGGACAAGGATATCCCGGACGACTGCGGTATCTCGGTAGAATATCACATCCCGCAAACTTCAAAGCGGGTAGATTTTATTATAAGCGGTTCTGACGGCACCCATGATAATGTTATTATTATAGAGCTTAAGCAATGGAAGGAGGCACATCTGACAGACAGGGACGGGCTGGTGGTTACCCGTTACCAGGGCGGATTAAGTGAAACCAGCCATCCTTCATACCAGGTGTGGTCGTATGCAGCCTTGTTACAATCGTTCAACCAAACCATAGAGCAGGACGATATAAGGCTCTACCCCTGTGCTTATCTGCACAATTACAAGCCGGATACTACCATTACGAACGAATTTTACAGCTATTACCTGCAAAAAGCCCCCGTGTTTCTGAAACCGGATGCCCTGCGGTTCCGGGAATTCATCAAACGTATTATAAAACAGGGGGACAGGAGCAAGATACTTCATCGTATAGACCACGGTAAGATGCGCCCCACCAAAACATTGGCCGATAGTCTGAAAAACATAGTAGCAGGCCAAAAGGAGTTTATCATGATCGACGACCAGAAGGTAGTTTATGAAAATGCCCTGCAACTGGCCATGCACTCTCATGAGAACAACAAAAATGTACTGATTGTAGAAGGCGGGCCCGGTACGGGGAAAACCGTAGTGGCCATAAACCTTTTGATAGAGCTGGTACGAAGAGGTAAAATGAGCCAGTACGTCACCAAAACCTCTGCGCCCAGGGAGGTGTATTTCGAGAAGCTGAATGGCACCAGGCACCTGGTGGAACTAAAATCTCTTTTTGTGGGTTCCGGTACGTTTATCTCTGCTCCGCCCAATATGATCTCATGCCTTATTGTAGACGAAGCGCACAGGCTTACGGAAAAGACCGGCTTTTTAAAGCGGGGAGATAATCAGATTAAGGAAATCTTACGTTCGTCGGTTTCATCTGTTTTCTTCATTGACGAGTACCAAAAGGTTTCTGTAGATGATTACGGGAACATCGCCACTATTGAAAGAATTGCTTCTCAATTGGGCATAAACGTTCATAAACTGGCACTGGAATCGCAGTTTAGATGCAATGGCTCTGATGGCTACCTGGCATGGGTAGATCATATGTTAGAGATCCGGGAGACCGCAAATTATGATTTCAGCGCTGATTATGATTATGACTTTAAAGTTTTTGATACCGCCAAAGAATTACAGGAAGCTATTTTTGAAAAGAATAAAATAAATAACCGGGCTCGAATGGTAGCCGGGTATTGCTGGCCCTGGGACAGTAAAAAGAATCCTGCCACTTATGATTTTAAAGCGGAGGAATTTGGGTTTAACATGCGATGGAATATGACTTCTTACGGAGGTAAATGGATTATAGACCCCGAATCTATTACCGAAATAGGATGTATTCATACTTCCCAGGGCCTGGATGTGGATTATATTGGTGTTATTATTGGTAACGATCTTGTGGTAAGAGATGGAGAAGTCAAAGTAAATCCGAAAGCAAGGGATAAGGGTGACCGGACCATCAGGGGCTGGAAATCCGGAATTAAGAACAATCCCGACTACTGGAAACCACTTGTAAGGGAAATTATAAAAAACACCTATAGAGCATTAATGACCAGGGGAATGAAAGGGTGTTATATTTATTGTACGGATAAGGAAACTTCAGCATATTTTAAAAATGCTTTGGGGAAACAAAGGGCTATGCTAAAAACATCCAGCACGCCGTAGTGAAAGCACATTGATAAAAAAATCTACTATTCGTAGTTTTATTCACTTCCTTTTTGGTATCCGGGCAGGAATTTAATTTTGGCATTTACCATGCCCTGCCCTGGAATATAAGTGAATGCATAGCACGGAAAAGAGGGATTGTGTATATTTATGTAATAGCGGTAAGCTAAAACGAAACAACAGGATTAATAAATGACATTCTTATACACCGCAAGAGGTACATACGACAAGAATTATGACGAAGACGGAATGCCCTGGAAGAAATATATGGAATGGTCTAAACTGACTCATTTGACGGAGCTCGTTTCTCTTGATGGAATGCTGAATGAAATATTGGTAGAACCCGATTATGACAATGCAGAAGATTGGAAGTTCATTCATCTTGTTGAACACTATCAAACAGGATTTTTCACAACCCTTGAGTATGTATTTAAAAGGCTAAAAGCGAAAGACCGGTATAACTTACTGACTGTTGTTTTAGAACCGGACAAGAATTGTGAAAATATAAAAGTTGACGGTTATGAATTTATAGGTTACGATTTGTTAGACCAGGATTTCAGCATTAGTGCGTTAACGAACTGTGGTGGTTTTGATGAAACATTTTTAGCCCGGGATTTAAATAACAAAGGACTCATTGATACCTTTTCGAAAGCCTATGACATTAAAAAACGACTTCTAGAAAACAATCCTGAAGAACATCATGCAGACACTAACGTAATTGCAGTTTGGCGACATAAAACAATTGGAAGGTGAAAAACGCTAATCAAACAGACAACTCTGCCAGTAACAAAGACCAGAAAGTATGCAAAAGCATACAAAAAAGAAAAGCTGGACAAAATATTTTGGGATTAGTCACATGATATTTGAGTATAATCCACAGACTGAACAAAGCGAATGCGAAATATACTGACCTTAATACTTATTATGGGATTTTTAAGTAAACTATTTGGCCAAAAAGAGACAAAAACGGAATACCAGCCCGATTGGACTTTCTATTTCTCCAACGTAAATGACAAACCGGCTTCTATTGCCACCGACCTGAATCTGATAAACGTAGCACCGATAAAAGGACAGGAAAATGTTGTTTATGTTTCTATAAAAATGCCCAATCCAAGAGAAGACGGGCTTTCCAGTAATGAAGATGCTAACGAACTATGGAAGATCGAAGACGAGATCATAAACGCATTGGATAAAAACAACCTGGAATACACCTTTGCAGGACGCCTGACTTCCGACGGATACAGGGACCTCTACTTCTTTGGAGAGAACACCATTTTAATGGAAAAGCAGGTTTCTTCTACCATGATCGCTTTCCCGGATTTTGAATTCGATTTCGGACATCAACCGGACAAGGAATGGAGTCAGTATTTTGACTTTTTATATCCTTTGCCCAAACAAATGCAAATTATCCAAAACCGACGGGTACTGGAGCAATTAGAAAAAGAAGGAGATCCTCTAACAAAAGAAAGAGAAGTTTTTCACTGGATCTATTTCAAAACGCAAAGTGACCTCGACCAGTTTGAGAATTTTACAAAAAGCCAGGGGTATAAAACATTAAGAAAAGACAAATCGCTGGATACAGCCGATTATGAATTTGTTATCCAGGTTTCAAGAGTGGACAAAGTAGGCTATAACGAAATAGACGATTATACTTTGCAACTCTGGGAAAAAGCGAAGGAGTTGAATGGCGATTATGATGGTTGGGAGACTTCGGTTGAACATTAAAAATGTAGATAAGTTCCATACGATTCCCCGCTCCCAACTGGTCCTCGTTTGAGCACCGCGGAAACGAGAATCTAACATATAAAAGCATTTGTAACGCTTACCAACTAGCAAAAACACATACAACTGAAAGCTAAACAGACATATTTAAAGGGAAAATCAGTTTTTGTAGTTTCCTTGATCGTCATCGGGATTACCATACTGACCGTTTATTTAACCGGAGTAAATTACAACCGGAGTTTGACTTCAAACCTGTATTTATCATTAGGGATCATTGCAACCACCCTTTTCCTGTTTATGACTTACGGGCTTTATAAAGGAATGGGACTGATTGACAATTTTCCAAAATTCAGGAATTTTAGAAAAGGGGATATTATCGGACATACAGCACCCGCTTTTGACACACCGGGTGTTTCGGTCGGGGATGGAATGAGCGGGTTGATCATTTCCATCTTATGTTGGATTGGGGTTACGATACTTTTTATTGTCCTGTTGGTCGTATTAGAAGCTGTATTTTGGTTTTCGATTTTTATAATCCTCGCCATGTTGTATTGGATTTTTTTCAGGGCTTTAAAGTTTGTTTTTAATAAATCAACGGAAACTAAGGGAGACATTGGAATTTCAGCAATTTATTCGCTGACTTATACTATACTCTATACAGGTTGGATTTTTGGAATAGTGTACCTGACACAAACAATGAAATAAAGCTCGTTGACATTATCGGTCCCATCTTCATGACGTATTTGGGACCACCCCATGTAAACCGTTGCCAATAATAATGAACAAAACCTTCAAATTTCAACATTCAATTTTACTTTTCTTTGGATATGCAGCATATCTTTTACTAGAAAATCCTTTAAATTTAATTTTAGAAAAATTTTCATTACCCGTACTATATCAAGGTTATTTATCTAACCTGATTTTACTACTTCCTCTTTTATTGTTTTTAGTCTTTTTACTATACAACCTCAATCTAGAAAAATATTTGACAACAAAAGACAAAAGGATATTTTTAATACCTGCTGTTTATTTATTGTATATTATAGCAGCAAACTTTAAAGAATTTGAAAATACCTTTTCTCTTGAGTTTTTTATATTCTTATTTGGACTCTGTTTGGTTGGGTTTACCGAGGAGTTTTTATTCAGAGGTATCCTATTTACAAAATTAACTACTCCCTTTTCATCAGTATATATTGGAGCCATAATGTCTTCTTTTTTATTTGGAATAGGTCACTACATAAACTTAATTCATAGTCCTGATTTTATAAATGAAATCACATTTCAGGTGATTTATGCCTTTTGCATAGGAATACTGATGTGTGGGATTTTTTACAGAACAAAAAATCTATTTATTCCGTCTTTAATTCATACAATTCTGAATCTTCAAGCCCAAATACGCACATTTAATGCCATTAGAAACAAACAAACGCCTATAATGAAAAAACAAGAGGTTTTTCATCCATCACTAGGAGAAATTTTAAGCCAAGAATTAATGTTTAGTTTGTTTTGTTTAATTGTGGGCTTTATATTAATTTATTATCAGCATAAAAAAGACAACAATAAAATTACTATTGGCAACAGCTAAGGCCTTCAACTAGTCCTCGTCTTGTAGCCTTACCCGCTCTTCGAAGTGTGATATGCTATACGAATGTCCCTGACTTCGCAGCCTATATTAAGGGCATAAAAACTAATATGGGCCACTCAAAGCCGTGGTTTTATCCCGTATGACATGCTTCGGAGCAATGAAAACATCCGTTTACCTGGTCGTAATGTTTCCGGGCCTCTCTTACGGCACTATGGCAGTCGTAGTGGTAGCCCAGATCCTTTCTGTTTTCTACAAGAGGTAACCTAAGACAGCTTTCCTTGTGCACTTCATGGTCTCCGTTGGCTTGGGCATTTTTGTTTACATAATACTTTGGCATGGTTTTGTTTTTTAAAGTTCAGGGACAAACATAAGGGCATACTGCCGCGCTTTATTACGGGAACCCTCATTGTTGTTGTTTTTATATTTTTGGGGACAAGCTGTGCTTTGTTTATTACCGTACAAATACTAAACATATTTTACACGCTAAGGTTTTAAGAGACTATACATGTCCGGTTTAGGAGTTCCGGAAACTCCTGACCAAGTGGATGCAAAATGAAATTTTATTAAATTACGGGCATTTATCCGTATGAGATAGGAAGTAATTTACCATTGGATAAGTCGTAAGCCATGGCTTATAGGTGCTGTTAGCGGCTGTTATTTTACTTGTTTTTTTATCCATTCAGTCATTTCACTTAAGACGATAGGTGAAAATGATTCATTTAACGTTTCATATTCTTCTGGCAAGCCTGTTTCACAAGTCTGAAATTGGTGATTTAAGTTTGGGAGTTCTTTAATGGTTATATTTTTATTGCCTGATTCCACTAATGTGCTTTTCCACATTGGTAGATTTTCTTTTGCTAAAACTTGCAAATCGTTTAAGCCATTTAGTGCAAGAACAGGACATTTTATTTTCTTTATGTACTCTTTTGGGTTGTATCTCAAGAAATTGACCATCCAAGGTCTTAATATTGAATTGACTTGTGCCGATACATACTCCTCATAGCTCATATCTTTTGGTTTATCAGGGTCGTTTTTCGATATTTCTTGGATGTAGGCTACCATTTTTTCTTTCAAAACAGTATCGTTTTTATTCTGCTTTACAAGTTCAAATGCCTCTTGATTTACTTTCTGTAATTGGTCTATTTTAGTTTTGTTTACTCCTCTTATTTTGGCTAGAGCTCTTTGTTGGTCTAGTAGGATTTCATCTCCTGGTAAACTCGGTCCTGCCAATGAAACTATAAATGCTATATCTGATGAATTTGAAGCTACAATAGGTGCAATTAGACCTCCTTCACTGTGACCTATTAAGCCAATATTGTTTTTTTGAATTTCTTTTCTCTTCAAAAGATAGTCTAGGGCAGCACTTACATCTTCTGCAAAATCATACGAATTTGCGGAATTAAAATCTCCCTCTGATTCGCCTACACCTCTTTTGTCATATCTCAACACCGCAATACCGTTTTTCGTCAAATAGTTGGAAATGTCTAAAAAAGGTTTGTGGTCACCAAATTCAGAATTTCTGTTATTTTTTCCATTTCCACTTATTAAAATAACAGCGGGAAAAATTCCTGATTCATTTGGCAAAGATAAATTTCCTTTAAGGGTAATATGGTCTTTGGAGTTTTTGAAAGAGACATTTTCAGAAATAGGAGAAATTAAATTCTGTTGTCCTGATTTTTTTTGGTTTTTACATCCTACAAGGGTAATAAGAAGAATTAGGTTTAGAATGCTACAAGTAATTTGTTTCATAGGATAGTTTTATAATAGACGATTAAATAAAGTTTTTGTTACACTCTATTGAATTTTCATTATAATTGCTGCTAACTCATAAATATACGCAATACCATAACCTATTTCTTGTTTTTCCAAAACGTATACGCATCACAATATACGATTAACATACAAGATATTATATAAAATTATAGCGATGTGCATTTTGTATTGTCAGGAGCAAACATACGGTTAATGATTTCTACCTGTTTACGGTAATCCGTATATTTCGCAATCTATGTTACGTAATCAATATACTAATATGTGCTGCTCATTGCTGAGGTTCTTCCAAAACGGTAAAAACAGCCTTAATCTTCTTTTTTATGATTTTACGGGATTCCGTATATTATTTTTGAAAAGATTTGCTTATTTAGCTGAAAAGGCAAAATGACTAGCCAGGAAGTTTAATTAATACCGGCTCTAAGAAATTTATACCAACAAAGCTAAAGGGGAAATGAAAAAACTTATACTAACTTCATTAACTAATATTTTTTGTACAGTATTACTGATAGCACAGGATCATATAGTAGTAGATAAAGAAGTTATACTAAACACAGCTACAAATAAATTTCATGGTATAGAATATTATAGAGGTAGTGAAGGAGGATTTGTAAATCCATATGAAAATGATTTTGTTAATTCAAATTTGAAAGATATTGGGGTTGATTTAGTACAGATTAAAGTTCATCTTAAGGACATTGCTCCTATTAATTCAAACACAAATCAAGTAGAATATAATTTTGAGGTTTTAGATAGAGATGTAGAATTATTAAATAGTAAAGGTTACACTGCTGCTATACAGATAATGCCTGACAGAGCCTGGTTTCCATTTCAGCAATATTATATAGATAATAAAGATAATGGTGACTTTGTTTACAGGCAAGACGAAAATGGTCAATTCGATTATGGTTGGTGGAATTATAACTATATGAATGGATTACACACTATGAGCACTTGGCGAAAAGTAATTTATAACATAGCAAATAGATATAAAGATAAAAACATTAGATTGATAATTTTTGATGAACCATGCGTGTATGATGATATAAACATAACAAATTGCACTAACGAAGAAGAATTTGCACTTACTTATGATAAAGCTGCCGAAGTATACATTAACGCAGCACAAGTGGTTAAAGGTTATGACAAACTGAGGCATATAAAAATTGGAGGGTTTGCTGGTCATAAGTTTCAAACATCTGTCTTAGCAAAAAGAATATTCGACAAAGACAATAACAGTTATGATAATCTTGATTTTATTGCAATGAATATTTTTTTGGGTAAAACAAATGACTATATACGAAATGGAAATAACGGTATTCTTAAAGAAGAAAAACGATTTGAAGTTTTGAATAGAACTATACAATTTGAAGAATTGGCGAGTTCTACCTTAGATCAAAATAATGGATTCGCTAAAGAGTTAATGGTAGATTCGTATAATGTTTTCGGTTCTAGCGGACTTACGTTTCCCGCAAACAGAGATCATTTTGGAGCAATACACCAAACTTTAGCACAACTACATGCTTTCCAAGGAGGTATTGATGTTCTTTTAAAATGGAATGTAATAGGAAATTCTGGGGTTTTTAGTAGCGGATTTGGAAACAATCCAATAAATGAAAAAAAACCAACTTATCATGCTTGGAGGTTTATACATGATATTTTAGAATTAAAAGAAAACAATTCAATTGTTGAATGCCGAACACAAGAAGATGCATTAACAGAAAATGTCGAACATTTTACAAACAATGCATACGAAAATCATGTGCAGACTAAGGATGCATTTAAAGTTCAACCCTTTGCAATATTAACACAAAATGGTGGAATTAATGTTGCACTAGTAAATAAGTATGGAAGTGGTCAATCTCGTTTTATAAAAATACCATCTAACATGAAATTTTATGAAACATATAAATTCATAAACGATGAGAATGACACGGATTATAACAATGCTTTTAATATCCATAATACCGGTTTAATAAACGATGAATATTCAATAAATGTTTATTGCCATCCTGAAAGTATAACAGTAATTAAATTTTATGCGGATATCCCTCAAAATATATCAAAAAATAATTCAGATACATTAATTGATCTTAATATAGATAATACACTATTACAGGTAACATCAAATAATTCTGTTTATAATGATGTATACATATACAATTTAAATGGTGTTCTTCTTAAAAATGAGAAGCTTAATAATAATTTTAACGAAATAAACATAAGTGAGCTCTCCGCTGGATTATACATAATTAAAATTATAACTGATGACAATACCACATTAACTAAGAAAATTCTTAAAAATAAATAGAACAAGACAGCACACCGTGTAGCCTTACCCAGATATATTTACCCGCTCTTCGAAGTGTTGCAAGCTCTGCGAACGTCTCCGACTTCGCAGCTTATTA
>NZ_JBRKIT010000016.1:0-15269 GCF_052983395.1 Sinomicrobium halophytocola | reverse complement strand
CAAGACAGCACACCGTGTAGCCTTACCCAGATATATTTACCCGCTCTTCGAAGTGTTGCAAGCTCTGCGAACGTCTCCGACTTCGCAGCTTATTACACGTTAATGACAGGCCCACCAAGATTTTCCAACTGCGAAATCCAGCCGTTTTAAAGATCGTTTTTTCAAGTTTGTTCGCCCGGAAAAGCTGAATTATGGCCAATGGTACAAGCTGCCGTTCTTATCAAGCGTTTTGTACTCAAACTATTTATAAATTTCTTTTGTTACTTTCCATGGAAATAAACGCTGGCAAATACTCCGGTGTACACCCTTTTGAAACCATTTTACCTTTGTACAGACCCGTTTTTTCACCCAGTGTAATACAACGATTCCGGTACTTTTTTTCATAAACTCCAATCCAGCCTGCTGTAAAGTTCATTGCCCATTGGACTTCAGCTTCTTCTCTTTCTATTTGTTTTTCGATAACCGTTAGTAACTCTTCACTATTTGGTGGTGTTTTACCTGTCCAACGCAAACGTCCCTGATAATACCAATAAACTCGTCTTTTAAGTGAGGTTGGGCTTTCTTTCCAGGATGCAATCATTTCAATGGTCTTTTTGTCTTTGGTAAGTTGGTTTGCCATTAACCAGTCCATGAGTTGAAGTTTCTCATTTTTGTGGTGTTGGTTCATGTCAGCGACTAATTTGTCTATCACTGCTTCGGTTAGAAGTTTCTTGTCCATAATCAGGATTGCCAATTGTCTGGCAAAAAAATGTTTGGATGACCAAAGTTCTATTGCCAATTCGTGGTCTTTTTTTATGCCCTTGGCAAGGGTTCGTAAGTCTCCGAGTTTGGTACTCTTGCCGGTGATTTGAGTTCGTATTTTTTCTGCTTTCGTTGAAAGTTTCATTTCAATATGGTTATTGATTTAACGCTCTCTGTTTACGGTTGCTTGAAACGGGTTGTGGCTATGAAAAGTAGCGTGCAAGTACACGCAAACCTATCCGAATAGCCCTATTGGTTTTAAAAACACAAAAACTTTAGGTTAAGCCTTTAGAAGCTATTTTTTATAGCCGCTGTTGGCAATAGTATTTATTCCGCTAAATATTTATTCGCTTCTACGTATTCAAAATCAGGCGAATCATTAAATAATTGTCTCAATTGCCAAACGTGTCCCGAACCATAAAGTAGCAACAATCTTTCTTCCCTATCAAAATCTGTCATATCGTAAGCGTTAGCAAAAATTCTCAAATTTCTGCGGTACCATTTTCCAACAGAATCTGCTCCTAAATAATTATCGCCTGCTCCAATTATAATCGTTTCGGTTAGATAAGCTTGGTGATCTTTTAATCTATTTTCAAGATTGTTGACCGAAACTAAATGTTGAGTTAAAGTTTGAGTTGTTTTTAAAGAGTCGTAAAATTTATAAAAAGATTCATAATCGTAACGTTTTGCCTTTTCAAACTGTCCGAGTTCTTTTAGGTAAGCATCTTCGTTGTAGTTATCCCAATCCAATTCAACTCCAAACCAATCGGCAGAAGCATCAGAAGCGTAAACCTTTGTATGTCCAAGTTTCTTAGCGAGTTTGAAAGCAATTTGGTAAACTTCATCACTCTTATCATCAATAGTGAAATTCCCATTAACATATTTTTGATATCGGTCAGTAAGGATACTGTCCGCTTCAACTCTGCTGGATTCCACAAGTATTTTAGTTGGTTTGTATTTTACCATCTTGTCTAAAAGTACATCCAATTCCTTTTGTCTTTTATCTTCTAAGATATCAAAATCAAATTTTCTTTTGTAGCTATCCAAATTTGGATTACTGAAATGAAAAACACCTAAAACCATCGCTTTCGCTTTGTGTTTTCCGATAAATTCATTTGGTTCATCAACGAAATTCGATTTCTGATTAATTTCATCAACGTTTTTG
Source organism: Sinomicrobium halophytocola (assembly GCF_052983395.1). NCBI lineage: Bacteria > Pseudomonadati > Bacteroidota > Flavobacteriia > Flavobacteriales > Flavobacteriaceae > Sinomicrobium > Sinomicrobium halophytocola. Next base: position 13,363 of record NZ_JBRKIT010000016.1, on the reverse strand, counting down.
TCCGATTTTTTGTTGCAAGAAATAAAAATCGATAGTATTGTTATTCCAAAAATTAGTTTTTTCATCAATTATAATTGGTTTGCTTTAAATCTTAAATTTAAGCTATTGTTTTGGTATGTCTAATATTGTTTCCAACTCATAAATATACACAATACTACAACCTATTTCTTGTTTTTTCAAAACGTACACTCTTACAATATACGATTAACATACAAGATGTTATATAAAATTATACTGATACGCGTTTTGTATTGCCAGGGATAAACATACGGTTAATGATTTATACCTGTTTACGGTAATCCACATTGCATGGGCGCAACTTTTTTATTTCTTTGAGGGGAGCAAACAGGTTTAAGGACGTTATACCAGCTTAAATTTAACCATTGCAAATACAACACCACTTATGAAACGGAAAAAGGAAGCATTTGGTTATCTATAGATCACGATGGCGTGCTTAGCTGTTTTGTACGGTTCTCGTATTTTGATAAGATTAATGGTAAAATAATAAGAGTATAGGCTATGGATGATCTTTAATCCCTTCTGAAGGAGAAATTGTGTATATTTATGTATTGTACAACATATGAAAAAACTTATCCTGACCATATTATTTCTGAATTCAATCATCGGGGTTTCACAAAATGAAAAGGCAAATGAAGTTCTGATCAAAGGAATTGTATTATCGGAAGTAAACGAAAAACCTCTTGAGAATGTTTATGTAAGTTACAAATCAAGATACCAATTTTCAGCAACTGACAAAAACGGAAATTTTAATTACAAATACGCTATTCGAGACATAGATAGTTTGGAAACTATTGAATTAACAGCTTTGGGATATGAAAATCTTGATACAATAATACGAGTTGACAAACCAAAGGAATATGTGTTTGAATTTGTTATGAAACCAAGATTTGGCCTGAGCCGGGAAAAAGCACTTAAAGACATAAAAAACGGAGAAGTAAACATATTGGAATCAAGTGGAATCGCACCTGTATTTTATAAATCGGACACAAGGTTTGCGAAAAAATATAAAGTAAATTTTATTGAATACGGATGCGAAGGTGTGGCTTGGGAAAGTCTTTATGAATATAACCGAACCGTTTTCGAATACCTGGACAAAAAGTACGGAAAAAAATGGAGGAAAAAGATTCGAAAAGATATTGTGGGACTTAAAGAAGAAAATGAATAACCCCCCGGCTCTCCGAAGTGTGATATGCTGTGCGAATGTATCTGACTTCGCAGCCCACTGCACATCCATAACAGGCCAAGGCATCAAGCCCCACTATGAGGGGCCGGCCGGCTCTCATTTGAGTACAACGGAAGAATTACTCACGTCCGTGCGAAACCGAAAAATCAGTACCTTAACCCCGTAGTAACTAACGGGATGTATCCGGTATTTGACCAAACGAAACAATGAGACGACTATTAAACAAAATACTACCGGCAAACGACAATAAAAGAAAATGGGTCGCAATTGGTATAACCAGCCTGATTTCCGGGCTTTTTACTGTTTGGGGAATATACGGTTTCCAACAATATGGATTTGCACTATTCATTTTAATACCCGTTTTTATCGGTTTCGGATCGTCTGTTTTATATGGGCTAAAACACAAGCTAACGTACATCCAATCGTACCAAATCGGATTTTTAACCCTCGGGGTTTACCTGCTCGGACTTGTGGTCTTTGCCATTGAAGGCCTTATATGTATTGTAATGCTCTTACCTCTCGGACTTCTTCTCACTTGGGCCGGAAGTTCCATCGGTTACGCCCTTTTGAAGAAGATTCCAAACAAAGCTCCGACGACATTAATGATCTTAACAGGACTTATTCCTATAACAAACTTTGTGGAAAAAGATACTAAACCTGATGTATCGGAAGTCGTTTCATCCATAGAAATTCAAGCCGACATACAAACGGTTTGGAGTAATGTCATTGAGTTTCCGCAATTAGATGATCCAACCGAATTTATATTTAAAACAGGAATCGCATATCCGGTAAATGCAAAAATTGACGGAACAGGGATCGGGGCGATAAGACATTGCAATTTTACAACAGGAAGTTTTATAGAACCAATAACCGTTTGGGACCAACCGGAATTATTAAAGTTCGACGTGTTGGAACAACCCGAACCCATGGAAGAATTAAGTTTTTGGAACGTTGATGCACCTCATTTACACGATTATTTTGTCTCCAGGCAAGGACAGTTTAAGCTGACCGAGTTACCAAACGGAAATACACTTCTGGAAGGAACTACCTGGTATTATCATAACATCAGGCCTGAATTTTATTGGCGATTATGGAGCAATTACATCGTACATAAAATTCACAACCGGGTTTTAGAGCACATAAAGAAAAATGCAGAACACGAAACCAAATGAAGTTCATATTCCTAAAATACCCCAACTCGTCCTCGTTTGAGCACTGCGGAAACGAGGGCCCATCGTAGAATGCGTTTATAACGCACGAAAAGGTTATGCTAAGGCAGTACTGTTTGCCTCCTCTTCGCATAACCTTAATAGCATATTGGCAATCCGGGAAAAATACAGGCTATATCACCCGGTATGACATGCTTCTGAGCAATAATAGCATCCGTTTACCCGAGTGTAATGTTTCTCTGCCTCTTTTACAGCACTTTTACAATCGCTATGGTAGCCTAGATAAATCCTGTTTTCTTCGAAAGGTAACCAATTACAACCCTCTTTGTGTACTTCATGGTCCCCATTGGACTGGGCATTTTTGTTTACATAATACTTTGGCATGGTTTTGTTTTTTAAAGTTTACGATCAAACATAAAATTATTCTGTTACACTTCTTTACGGGAATCCACATCGTTATTATTTTTGACATGAAATTTCCATTGTTATAAAACCGTTATGGCAGCCATGAGAGGGCCAAACAGGAATCTGTTATGGATTGTGTATATTTGGGTACCAAGCAATATGTTAAAATGAAAAATAGCGTTCCTGTATTCCTGTACTTTTTAGCTTTGGCTACTTTTGGGCAAACGCCCGGAGCCAACAGCCCAACCGTATTAGAAAAGCCGGAAGAACAAGCTGCGGAGCAACGCCATAATGCCGGGCCATCGTCGTTGACATTTGTATCGGATGAAAACAAAGCCAGGCAACTGGCGGAATCCGATATAAAAAACGGAACTCCCTTCCTGTTGCTTATGGGAGGCATTGCCCCGGTAATCGTAGAAACCGACCCTCAATTTGAAAAAAAATACGGCGTGCTTTTTTATGAATACGGCTGTACCGGCCCGGAGGATAAAATTTTGACTGCCTATAACGAAACCGTTTTTGACTTTCTGACCGATACGTTTGGTAAAAAATGGATGAGAGAAATACGGAAAGATGTTATAGGTTTAAAGGCCTGGAAAAGGAGGAGATAGTATTGTCCTTCCAAATTACTTTGAGCAGGGAAGCCGCCTTGTAGCCGGATACACCAATTGCAAACCAGAATAATGACAAAAAATTATAAGCTGAAAGCAGAACAAATAAAAAAATTGATTCCAAAACTAGGAGGATGTTTTGCAACCGATAAAATCACTGTTGATGGTCTTAGAGTAGGATATATGTACCGGGAGGAACCGGACTTTGAAAATGATAGTGGATGGAGATTTTTTTCAGGAACTGAAAGCCAGGAATATGTAGATGGCTTTAATAACACCGGAATTTATGAAGTTAACACCATTGCGAATTATGATACAGCTATAATTCCATATCTTCATTTCCCGGTGGAAACTGAATTGGAACGGAAAAATGACTCGGACGAATTCATTATCGTATCGGAACGTAACTCCGGAACGGGAATTGCTTAGCAATAAAACCTGTCGCTCTTGACATAAAATAATCCTGAAAATATCGGAATATTGAAAACAAATACCTTCTCAGGGCTGCTGCGTAAACAATTTCCACCCAATGTGGTTCTGGTTCACTTTATCCTGTTTTCCATAGCCGCTATAATTATTGTACCGCTTTTGTTTACGGAAGTTTTAGGCTCTAATAAGCTGGGATTTATAGTGTTTCTGGCACTATACTCCCTTTTTATTCTGGCCTTTACCCTATTGGCATTGTTCCAGTTATATTCATGGCATCTGAAAAAAGAGAAATGGATGAGACTCCTGCAAAAATTTAATCCTGTATTGATTGAAAACAAAACCGTTGTTTTTAAAACGGATGCTTCCCTGACCCGGTTAAAGAAATACGTCTTTGGAAACATCCCGACACTAAGCGAAATAGGGTTTAACCAGTGTGATATTATTAAAACGGACAGGTCTGTTATTATATTCGGTAAAGGAGAAAATACTGTTATTCCCAAAGGTAAAGGAGTTTACCATCCGTTTGAGATCAGTTATACGAATGAATTTTTAACTGGGCTCAACAAGGCTTATTTAAAAGAACACCGGGCCGATGCGTCAAACACCACATTTGAGTTGGAAGTGTCGGGGTTATATGGAGCTTTCGGGTTTGAAATGGTTATTGAAGATTTTTTGATTCACCCCCCGCTCTAAAAATCCTGTGTAATACAAAGAGCTCTTTACAAATAAATGATATATAAAATAAAACGTATACTAAAAACCATGCAACACTATTATGAAGAAACCGCTGAAAATAACATTAATAATTCTCGCAATACTATTCGGAATTTATACTATTCTTGGGCAAACTGATATGCTGAAAATGTACAATATTCCAACAACAGCGAATGAACCAGGAATTAAACTAAACTCGAAAATCCTGGTCTCCAATTTGGTGGATTATAAAAATGGTGATTTTGTATGTTATGGGTACAAAAATGAAATGCTGGGAAAACACATAAGAATTCATCGCCTTCTGGGCAAAGCTAATGATATCATAGAAATCAAGGACGGAATTCTGTACTTGAATGAACAAGACTTTGATGAAAATATTGAGTTACAACATTCCTACTCAATAGATTTTGAGAAATTTCAGGAACTTTTAAAAAAGGAAGTAATAACAAAGGATGTTCAGGCTTATCGAAAAGATGACAAAATGATGTTGATTTTATTGGACAAAATCGCTGAACAAAACGGATTATCAAATCAAATTAAAGTAGAACCGAAAAATCAATCGGATAAAACAATAAAAGAAATTTACAATCAAAATTGGAATATGGATAACTTCGGACCTTTAAAAGTCCCACAAGGGAAATGTTTCGTAATCGGGGATAACAGACACAATTCAGAGGATTCAAGGTACATTGGACTTATAAATGAATCGGATATTGTTGGAACAGTAGTCAAAAAATTGTAATGCCAAACTAAACATAGGAATGAAATTAACGGATGCCCCCAGCCGGTCCTCGCTTGAGCCCAGCGGAAACGAGGGCACATTGTATCATGTGTTCACTTCGATATCCCGATATCGGGATGCCGGGTAAAATGACATTCGTTAAAAACGAGCAGTAGATAAAAATAATAATTATGTTTTTATTACCATTTTTAGGATTTTGGCTAAGGTTTGTATTTGTGTTTAGGCTGAATTGGAAAAATATGGAGAATATACGCGATAAAAATAAAAATATTCAAAAAAGAAAGGATGTTAAAGCTGGTGCGATGGGTTTTATACTTATTCTGTTAATCCTTATTTTCTATCAGATCATAGCCGGAAAAATTGCTTTTTTATAATAGGCATTCCGTTTTGTAGGAGGCGAGCAATGTTTAAAAAGTAATCCCTGTTCTCCGAAGTGTCATATGCTCTACGAATATCTCTGATTTCGCAGCCTATGCCCTATTTATACAAAACCTATTTGGGTTACTATGTACAGTTGCTAATGTCTGCTTTTGGTGGGCATTTTTTGTTTTTACGGAAATCCGCATGGATAGTTTAGGGGAATTTCATTAATTTGGAAGAAGAACTTAAAAGCCATATAACAGATTGTAAATATAATGACTTCGATGTATCCACGCCTTTTGATAATCACAAAACAGGAATTGTCTATATTTATATGTTACACAATTTGAGATAAAAATATGGAGGAAAATAAAAGCCGGTTTAAGCTATCCAAAGTCAATTGGATTTTTGCTGGAATAGTCATCGGGATTTCTGCATTAACCTTTTTAAGAAAAGATGGAATAAATATATACAGTCTCGGGTATCTTCTCGGTTCCATAGTAACGGTGGGGTTAATTCCTTTGATTTTCGCTTTTTTAGTTTGGTTAATTCGAAGGCGGAAAGCATATGCCGGAACTTATACCTTCAATATTGTGCTAGTACTTATGTGTTTTGGAATGATTAAAGAAATAGGGGCCATCCGTAAAGAAAAGACGGAAAGTATGAATAACATTACCAAGTCGCTATCGGACTTCAAAGAGAAAATCAGTAACGAAGAAGACGCGATTAGTGCTTATGAGGAATTCTCTTCTAATGTTGATGAAAGTCTTTCAAAATTAATTCAAAACAGCTCTGGCAATGAACAGGAAGTTTACAGGAAACTTCAAAAGTTTGTAACTCTGAACAAGGAGAAGATGATCAATTGGGAAAAATCTTATGACTCTGTGATGAACCCAAGAATCCTGGACTATGCTGTTTTAAATACACCAGAAGAACACCGCTACCAAATTGCGGTAATAGAACATTATCGAAATCAGTCCGAATTGTATAAACATTTTTTTAATAATCGAAAATCTTTGGTAACCGAACTTTTTAAAAATATCCCTAAAGACAACCAAACACTAAAAGGGGTAGTTAAAGGGATTAATACAAAAGATTCTATTCAAAGGCCAGTCTTTATTCCGCTTATGGATACCCACATTTCATACAGCCAGAATTTGATTGACCTCTTGGCGTTGTTAAAAGAATATGATGGGAAATGGGAATACCAAAATGATGAACTGATTTTTGAGAATGAAAAGATGGAACAAAGGTATTTGGCAATAATTCAAAAGGTTGCAGAAAATGAAGATCAAATAAACGAACTAACTGACAAACTGATTGAGATGATGTAAAAAAACCGCTCTGCAAAGTGTACGCTGAAAGCGCTGCGCAATATAAAGAGGGTTTTAGATGATGTTGCCAGATATAAAAATTAAATAATAATTATTTATATAATAATCAGCTGAAGTAGGATATCGTATATATTGGGGTATTCTTTGTTGTAAACAATTAAATCGAATCGATGAATAAATCAATAATTTTAGTATTCACGCTAATAATTAGCATGAGCTCGTTCGGACAAATTACTAATGAATCTGAACTGACTGGCAAATGGAAAGTTGCTAAAATCCTTGAAAAAACTTCCGATCCGGAATTTAAACCTTTAATAGATGGATTTGAAAAGTCAACTTTTATTTTCAAAGAGAACCGGGATTTTAAACTAACCACAACTAATAGTTCTGAACTATTTAAAATGATGATGACTGAAGTTCTGAACGAAACTAAATGGAAATTTGTAAAAGACAAGCAGCTAATAAAAATCGGAAATCAGGAAGATGGATATACTGCGATGGGAATTTTAATCAATAAGGATAATGAAAATCTATTATTTCATATAGATGAAAGTGGATTGACCTTTCTAATGAAAAAAACTGAATAAAATTTGTTTACAATAACTAAGCGTTCATGTGACCGATAGGGCCTAACATGAACGCAGTGTTGACCGAATTGCTCTTACTATGGAAGTAGCAAAAAGTTTTGTAGGTAATGTTGAGTCGTTTATTCAAGGCCAAACCACGACAGGATATGTTTAAGATTGAAAGTCATTACAGTCTTTAAAGAAAATGGCAAATCAGGGAGAATGAGTATGGAGGTTGTGAAAGTGGGGCAGTTGAGGCTGGAGAAATTTAAATAAACATTAAGAATTATATGGATAGTAAATTAAAAACTTTTTTGACTTCATCCTTTATGTGCTTAATATTTATGTCATGTGATTTTATAAATCTTAAACAAAAGGATGGCATGGAGAATGATATTCTAAAAAACATTCATATTAAGGGTATAATAATCAATAGAGATGGGAAAACAGAAATTAAAACGACAGATGAAATTTTAATAAAGGATGTAGAGACAAGCTTATCAAGGATTGACTCAACTGATTTGATAAAAGGTAAAAGACTTCATGGAGCCAAAAATTTATTTGATGTTATTTTGAAAACAAAAGAGGATGATATATGGCTTCTTTTTAAGGAACATAAAGAAGAAGGAATAACGGTAGATATTTTTAGGCGATCCGGGCAAGATAATTTTAATTATTCATTGGGACGTTTATATAATGCAACATCATACTACGAATTGTTTAAACAGGTTGAAGGAAGAAAAAGGGAGAGATAGTGAGAAGTTTTTTGTCACTGACATCGAAATTTATTTTTTGATAAATGTGTTTTATTGATAATGTTGGCGAGATCCGGGCTTAAAGCTCATGCTCTACGAAGTGTTGCTGGCTCTGAATGTCTCTGACTTTGCAGTTCCACAGGCCAATAGGTTAAGGGCATCCAGGATCATATTAGAACCACAGCAGGTCAGTTTGCTGAACAAGCCATAGATGCACACTTTATATTTTATGAGAATGTAGTTGTTCCACAAGTGGAAAAAGAGATGAATAAATAATAAGAGAAATTTCTATGAATATCACCAAAATGGTTTTGGGTATTATTTCTATACTATTAGGAACAGCTTTGATAATAGGGTATGAAAAATTTAGGAAAGAATATGGTTCAGGAGGACTTTCTTTTAAAATCAGAACTGGAGGCATTGGTTTTGTAATGATAGGTTTTTATTTGATTGCCATAGAGTTATCAAAAATAATTTGAGTATGGAAGAATTTCTCTGAAAATATTCCTATTATTTACCCGCCCCCAACTGGTCCTCATTTGAGCCTGGCGGAAACGAAGACCCATTGTATAACGCATTTACTCCGATATCCCGATAATTATCGGGATCAGCACAGGTGTAACACACGAAAAAGGTTATGCCAAGATAGTACTGTTTGCCTCCTCTTCGCATAACCTTAATAGCACAATTTGCAATCCGGAAAATACAGCTTATATCACCCGGTATGACAGGCCTTGGAGCAATAATAGCCCCCGTTGACTTGGCGATAATACTTCCTCGCCTCTCTTACGGCGCTATGGCAGTCGTTATGGTTGCCCAGGTAAATCCTGTTTTCTGTTTTGGGCATCCATTTACATCCTTCTTTGTGCACTTCATGGTCTCCGTTGGGTTGGGCGTTTTTGTTTACATAATACTTTGGCATGGTTTTGTTTTTTAAAGTTCAGGAACAAACATAAGGGCATGCGGCCACACTGTGTTACGGGAACCCTCATTGTTGTTGTTTTTATATTTTTGGGGACAGGCTGTGCTTTGTTTATTACCGTACAAATGCTAAGCATATTTTACACGCTAAGGTTTTAAGAGACTATGCATGTCCGGTTTAGGAGTTCCGGAAACTCCTGACCAAGTGGATGCCAAGTGGATGCAAAATGAAATTTTATTAAATTACAGGCATTTATCCGTATGAGATAGGAAGTAATTAACCAACCGTAAGAATACATCATGGAACCCTGGCTTTGGCTTGTTTTGCTGATTATCGTATGTCAATACGTTTACAAATTGTTCAGTCCTCAAATTAAAGGAATGATCGGGGAGAAAACCATAGCAACAGTATTGACCAGGCTGGACAGCTCCCGATACAAGGTTATAAATAATGTGGTGCTAAACGTGCGGGGGAGGATATCACAGATTGATCATGTCGTTATTTCAGACTTTGGGATATTTGTTATTGAAACAAAGAATTATAAAGGCTGGATTATGGGCGGAGAATACGCAGAGTATTGGACCCAGGTTATATATAAACGAAAAGAAAAGCTATATAACCCGGTACGCCAGAATTACGGCCATGTTTTGGCTTTAAAACATTTGCTTAGGGAATTTCCGTATATCAAATATTTACCCATAGTCGTTTTTTCAACAAAGGCCGACCTCAAAGTAAATACAAGATCGGAAGTCATTTATTCCGTAGACCTCTTAAAGGTCATTAGAAAACATACCGAAGTGGTACTTTCCAAAACAGAAAAAGAAGCCATACATACAATTATAAAATCTGCAAACATCAAATCCGGTTATAAACACAGTAAACACATAAAATCTATTAATCAAAGCGTTAAAGAAAGGAAGCGCTTAACCAAAAAAAATAAATGTCCCCGTTGTGGAGGGGACTTGATCGTACGTAAAGGCAAATTTGGCAAGTTTAAAGGGTGCAGTAAGTTTCCGAAATGCAGGTTTACTACCGGGGTTTGATTTAACCCCACTCTCCGAAGTGTGATATGCTATGCGAATGTCTCTGAATTCGCAGCCTACACTGTGGCGTAGTTTTGTAAGCAATTTAGCAAAATTGACCGAGCCATAACTTATAGGTATTGTTTGTAGCGCGTTTTTTACTTTAAATGTTCAACGTCAGAACGAACTTTTTTCCGCCACTTTTTTCCATATTTTTCGTCCATAAGTTCAAAAATTCGTTCGTTATATATTTTTACGCATTCCTGGATTGGTGGCTCGCATCCAAAATCATAATATTTTATCCTGAATTTTTTTTCAAATCGGTTGTCGGTAGAGGAATTTGCAATTGGTGCAATTGAGCCAATTAAAAGTAATTTCGCCTGTCCGTTTTTCCAATCCGATTCCGCTTTTTCTCTGCTGAATTCACATTCTGCGTCTAAAGTCAGCGTAGTTTTTGTTATTCCGTCGTTGGTTTTGATTTCAAATACTTGGTCTTCGTATCCAAATGTTGAAATTTTAATTTCGTATAGTTTGTTAGGTTCGAGGTTTTCAAGTTTGAAATAACCGGAACTGTCTGCCATCGTCATTCTTTCCACAACCAATTTTTCGCTGTTCAGTTGTTCGATATAAATGTCGGTAATTGGATTCGAGTCAGTTATTGATGATTTGATTTGTCCATTAATTTCGATTTGGGCAAATGAAATTCCGTAACTCAAAATCAGCGTTAAATTCAGAAGTAGTTTCAATATTTTCTGTGTTTTCATTAAAACGTGCTACAACTCATAAATATACGCAATACTACAATCTATTTCCTGTTTTTTCAAAACGTATACTCATCACAATATACGATTAACATACAAGATGTTATATAAAATTATACTGATGTGCATTTTGTATTGCCAGGGACAAACATACGGTTAATGATTTATACTTGTTTACGGTAATCCGTATATTTCGCAATCTATGTTATGTAATCAATATACTACTATGTACTGCTCATTGCTGAGCTTCTTCCAAAACGGTAAAAACAGCTTTAATCTTTTTTTATCATTTTACGGAATTCCGCACACTGTTTTGAAAAGATTTGCTTATTTAGCTGAAAAGGCAAAATGACTAGCCAGGAAGTTTATTTAACACCGGCTCTAAGAAATTTATACCAACAAAGCTAAAGGGGAAATGAAAAAACTTATACTAACTTCATTAACTAATATTTTTTGTACAGTATTACTGATAGCACAGGATCATATAGTAGTAGATAAAGAAGTTATACTAAACACAGCTACAAATAAATTTCATGGTATAGAATATTATAGAGGTAGTGAAGGAGGATTTGTAAATCCATATGAAAATGATTTTGTTAATTCAAATTTGAAAGATATTGGGGTTGATTTAGTACAGATTAAAGTTCATCTTAAGGACATTGCTCCTATTAATTCAAACACAAATCAAGTAGAATATAATTTTGAGGTTTTAGATAGAGATGTAGAATTATTAAATAGTAAAGGTTACACTGCTGCTATACAGATAATGCCTGACAGAGCCTGGTTTCCATTTCAGCAATATTATATAGATAATAAAGATAATGGTGACTTTGTTTACAGGCAAGACGAAAATGGTCAATTCGATTATGGTTGGTGGAATTATAACTATATGAATGGATTACACACTATGAGCACTTGGCGAAAAGTAATTTATAACATAGCAAATAGATATAAAGATAAAAACATTAGATTGATAATTTTTGATGAACCATGCGTGTATGATGATATAAACATAACAAATTGCACTAACGAAGAAGAATTTGCACTTACTTATGATAAAGCTGCCGAAGTATACATTAACGCAGCACAAGTGGTTAAAGGTTATGACAAACTGAGGCATATAAAAATTGGAGGGTTTGCTGGTCATAAGTTTCAAACATCTGTCTTAGCAAAAAGAATATTCGACAAAGACAATAACAGTTATGATAATCTTGATTTTATTGCAATGAATATTTTTTTGGGTAAAACAAATGACTATATACGAAATGGAAATAACGGTATTCTTAAAGAAGAAAAACGATTTGAAGTTTTGAATAGAACTATACAATTTGAAGAATTGGCGAGTTCTACCTTAGATCAAAATAATGGATTCGCTAAAGAGTTAATGGTAGATTCGTATAATGTTTTCGGTTCTAGCGGACTTACGTTTCCCGCAAACAGAGATCATTTTGGAGCAATACACCAAACTTTAGCACAACTACATGCTTTCCAAGGAGGTATTGATGTTCTTTTAAAATGGAATGTAATAGGAAATTCTGGGGTTTTTAGTAGCGGATTTGGAAACAATCCAATAAATGAAAAAAAACCAACTTATCATGCTTGGAGGTTTATACATGATATTTTAGAATTAAAAGAAAACAATTCAATTGTTGAATGCCGAACACAAGAAGATGCATTAACAGAAAATGTCGAACATTTTACAAACAATGCATACGAAAATCATGTGCAGACTAAGGATGCATTTAAAGTTCAACCCTTTGCAATATTAACACAAAATGGTGGAATTAATGTTGCACTAGTAAATAAGTATGGAAGTGGTCAATCTCGTTTTATAAAAATACCATCTAACATGAAATTTTATGAAACATATAAATTCATAAACGATGAGAATGACACGGATTATAACAATGCTTTTAATATCCATAATACCGGTTTAATAAACGATGAATATTCAATAAATGTTTATTGCCATCCTGAAAGTATAACAGTAATTAAATTTTATGCGGATATCCCTCAAAATATATCAAAAAATAATTCAGATACATTAATTGATCTTAATATAGATAATACACTATTACAGGTAACATCAAATAATTCTGTTTATAATGATGTATACATATACAATTTAAATGGTGTTCTTCTTAAAAATGAGAAGCTTAATAATAATTTTAACGAAATAAACATAAGTGAGCTCTCCGCTGGATTATACATAATTAAAATTATAACTGATGACAATACCACATTAACTAAGAAAATTCTTAAAAATAAATAGAACAAGACAGCACACCGTGTAGCCTTACCCAGATATATTTACCCGCTCTTCGAAGTGTTGCAAGCTCTGCGAACGTCTCCGACTTCGCAGCTTATTA
>NZ_JBRKIT010000015.1:0-6089 GCF_052983395.1 Sinomicrobium halophytocola | reverse complement strand
TTGATATATTTCTGATTTTTGTTCAAGTGTGGGTTGATCCCAAAGGTTGAAAAAAATCGGTTCATGAGTAAAGCGTTGTGGTTCATGGTCTTGATGTCTGTCATAGAGAACGCTCCGCGTTGTTCTTTGGGAATGTTTAACCAGTGAGCTGCCTTGGCGAGATTGGTAGCGGTCAGTGCCATATTGAAGTGGAAGTCGAGTTTGTTCTCACTACGGGCCTGACAGTTTTCCAGTGTGGTATGTTGTTTGGCATCCCGATAGATGAACTCGATCTGGAAACGTAGGCGGTAATACTTCACTATGGTTGTTGCATTGAATGTTGTGTTGGTAGAAAAATACAGCTTATATTTTTTCCCACAAGGTACCCGTACCACCCTGATATTGCGTTCCAAGGCTACCGAATAGAGTACGGCAGTCATGGCCAGAGTCCCGTCTTCCAGTTCCACGGTTTGGAAATGGTCATCACGGATGTCTTTATGTATGACTTTACCATCATATTTTTTGGGCCTGCCCCTGCCGCTTTTTTTGGGGCCAAGGTAGAGGTCTCTGAGATTGGCATCGTCCCGCAGCCTACCCACAAAATGGAATCCTGCCCCACAAACAGTATCGATAAAGGTCTTCTTGGTGAACCAGGCATCGGCTACCACCACACGGGAGAGTCCGGATAAGCTATTGCTGGAGGTAGCGAAACAGTCCGCATAAAGTTCGGCCAGTGATTTATCACAAGACGCATCGGTTAGCGTCTGGCGGGCATCCAAGTGAAAACCGGTATGGTTGTCCACATCAATGGCGGCCATGCCCAGGAGTTCCAGTCCGCGTTTGACCCCTCCGGCCTGTCCTGACCAGAAATAGCCGAGCCCCGGGGTTTTCTTGCCTGATTTGGCAATGTAACTGGGATCGATGGCAATCACGTAATGTCCGCTGCCGTGCTGTTGGACCAGTTCTTTATTGAACCCAAGGAAATCGAAAGGCTTTTCGAATTGGATACGAAAACGCTGTTCACTATATTTGCTGTATCTTTCCAATTGTCGGAAGTTGATACGGCCCTTGATGGACAAGAACAGGGTGAAAGTCTCCACCATGAAACGCTGCCTGGAGGCGTTGATATTTTGCATATTAAACAATATGTTGACTATCTATGTTTTGTATAGGTTATAACCCTTGGTGACCATATCTTATAAACGTCTTGGAAAATACTATTAAAATACTGAAAACCAATTGTTTATTAAAATTTTCTCATCCCTTTTTATACACTTATTTCATTATAAATCAGAAACTTTTATCAAAGTGTAACACAGTATTGTGGTTACATCATTACTTTTTAGAAGTTTAACGTAAACCCGAGGCTGTATGATGGTTGAAGGGGAAAATACCGCACACCCAACCCGTGTGACTCGGGGTCTATGCCTTCCCTGTTCCTGGTAACGAGGAAGAGGTTATTCCCCCTCAGGTTAAAACGCGCCCCTTTTATAAAGGTTTTTTTCAGGGCGTGTTGAGGTATGGTATAGGTAAATATCAACTCGCGAAGTCTGATAAAGTCCCCGGGAATAACATTTTTAGTGCTGTATCGAAGTATGCTCTGCTGGTAAAAATAATATTCCTGTACATCAGGAATACCGGTATGGGCCTCATCACCGGGCTGTTTCCAACCCTTGGCTGCATCGGCATGTACGTAGGCAGGAGTCTGGTATATACCGCCCGTACCATTATAAGAATCTTTTAGCAATACATGCCCGCCACTTCCCACAAACATAAACGACAACCCGAAAGGGCCATACGTAAGGTTATTGATCACACTCCCCGAATACACAGGCACTGCGGTTCCGCCATTATGCAAATCTCCTGCGTTAATCCGGTCAACGACCTCCGGGTTAAGGCCCGGGGTCAACACGAGTTCTTCCCCGTTCCCGGTAGTGATCATTGGATATCCTTCTTCGTTAAGCCCGGCATATGTATATATGTAAAAGCTATTGGCCGGCATCCCTTCAAAATTTCTGACCCCTGCGGCGTAATAGGGTGTTGACACATAAAGTTCATCCCTGTAAATCCTGGTTACCATATTTTTGTTGTGATTGAACGTAATCCTGGTTGACCAATTGAATTTTTCTGCCCGGACATTAACAGTGTTCACCCCAATTTCAATCCCCTTGTTGTCTATATTGGCTTCGTTGTACTCCAGCGTGGAAAATCCCTGCGTGGGGTCTGCTATGCCTACAGCCAAAAGATCCCTGGTCCGTTTGATGTAATAGTCCAGGCTAAGGCCTATCCGGTTATTGAAGAGACCGAGGTCCAACCCTGCATTGATGGTTGCTGTTTTTTCCCACCGCAGGTCATTTATGGCCGGCGTAATTATTTTCAGCGCCGGGCTGTTTAAAGTATAGGGAATTGTGAATTCTGCCATATTAAACGGTCCATACCTATTGGAAATGTTTCCGTTAATACCATAAGACCCTCTCAATGCTATATTATTAAAGACAGTGCTATTAAAGAAACCTTCTTCCGACAGGCGCCATTTGCCTCCCACAGACCAAAACGGCTTGTATCGGTACCTGGGATCGGTACCAAAGAGGTTTGATTGGTCCAGCCGCACACTCCCCGAAAGGATATACCGGTTTTTAAAACTATAGGTATAATTGCCGTACAGGGAGAAATAACGGTTAAGGGTTTCTTCAAAATTATCTGAAAAATCCAATTTATCGCTTCTGCCACCGGGGTGGTTGGTATCACTTGTCGGAAATTGTGACAGTCTTTTTTTATCGATGGGATGAAATAACCCGGATGACTCATCATACCCGAATCGATCTGTAATAGTACCCTGGCCGAATACATGCCGTATTTCCGAACCCGCAATAGCCGCTATACTGTGCTCTCCGAAAGACCTGTTGAAATCCAGTTGCCCCCTCAGGGTATATGACCTTCTGTTTCTCCGGGTTTCTATCCGGCGCCCTCCGGGAGGGATCGGTAATGTACCGGGGTCCCCGTTATATTCATAGGGCGACATATTATTGATAAGCGATTTCATGATCCAGGAATCCTTCTTTCGCAAATCTCTCTCCACGGAACTTCCTGTTTCGTACTGGAAGTTAAAATTGCCTTTCAGGTCATTGCTGAGTTTGGCATTGAGCCGGAGCTGTAACCGTATTGCTAAATTTTCGGCATTTATGGTTTGCATACCCAACTCCTTAAGGGGGTAAAAAGTCTCGTCATATAACCCCATATCTATAAGCCGTCGGATCTCCTCAGGCTCTTTTCCATCCCATAACCCGTTATTGTCCGTAGGATGGTTCCTGTACGGCAATAACACTGGGAGGGCATTACCTTCTTCGTCGACCAGACTCTCATAAGGAGAGATATTTTTTATATAAAACTCATCAAAAGGGGTGCTTTCGGAACTATTAATCACCACATTCCCGGCTATATCCAGGTCTATCCCCTTCCCCAGATCAATATTGTTTACAATATCAAAAATCAGATTATCGTCCTTTTGCCCTACTTTATTCCCCTTGTTGGCCGTATAGTTGAGGGTACTCCTGAACGTGTGCCTTTCGCCCCCCCCGTTCAGGCTCAGGTTACTCTGATTCTGAAAACCGTTCCGGTAAAAGTGTTTTTTCCATTGTCCTGTATTGTCGATACCCTTTAACCTGTTAAAGACTTCTTCGGCTTCTGCCTGGCTCATCCGTCCTTCGTTAACCATGGCTACCGTATTATAAACCTGGTTCCTGGGAGCCACCATGGACTGGCTCCTTCTTCCCCCATCTTCCAGGTATTGCCGATAGGTCCGGGCATTGTTGTCTTCGGCATAGCTTCTTTCGATATCCACCAAATCGGCAGAACCTATGCGATTAAGCCTGTAAGCCAGGTCCGGCCGGCCGGTAATTGTCAGCTCGTTCCGGTAATTTACCCGAACTTTCCCTTTTTTCCCCTTTTTCGTGGTAATTACAAGCACTCCGTTAGCTGCACGGGAGCCGTAAATAGAAGCGGCGGCAGCATCTTTTAGTAAGGTTATCGTCTCTACCTCATAAGGGTTTATCGAACGGATGTCGGCTTCCAGCGGAAAACCATCCACCACAATAAGCGGAGAGGAATCCCCCGCCAAAGTAGAAATACCCCTTACCGTATATTTCGTTTGTCCCTCGTTTTGAGGGTCTGCGGCAAAACTGAGGCCCGGGAACATCCCCTGCAAAGCCTGCATCAGATTAGCCTGCCCTTTCTGTTCGAGTTCTTCGCCTGTTATGGTTTGAGTTGCCCCGGTACTTTTGTTTACCGAGAGTTCCTGGTAGCCTGTGACCACGACCTCTTCCAGCCTGGCGGCCTGTTCCTCCAGTTGTACATCAATAACAGATGAGCCTGCTTCAACAATGATTTCCCGGGGAGCAAAGCCTATAAAAGTAAAAGACAAGACCCCTCCGGCAGCAACCTCTATACGGTAATTCCCGTCAAAGTCGGTAACAACCCCGTTCTCACTCCCCCTGACCAAAACCGTAACCCCGGGGAGCGGGTTTCCTTCGCCATCGGTAACTGTTCCCCGAACCTCAACTGTTTGCAGTATTGTAGTTGCTCCAAAAACCGCTTCCTTTTCTCTTACAATAATCGTATTATTATAAAATTCATAGGAGAAATTCCCCGGGGCCAGAACCCTATCCAGCAAATCCCCTACACTGATCTCTCCCCCGGCTATCTCTGTATGAAAGGTCTCTTCCAGAAGATCGGGACGATAAATAAACTCGTAATCCGTCTGGCTTTCGATCAGGCGGAAAACTTCTTTTACGGATAAAACAACATCCGTGTCAATACGCACCCGGGCATTCTGGGAAAATCCCTCGTAAGGCCCCAGGCCAAAGGCCAGGGTGCAGTAAAAAAAGATAATGCTTTTCATTCCCATCAACAGCAACCCTTCCCGGTCTAAACACCTCCCCCTTTTCCGTTTAATTTTCATATATTTGTAGTGTGGTTAGTTAATATTCCTTAATTAATCGTTTTACAAGGAATAAAGCCGCTCCGTGGAAAAGATGCCGGCTTTGTTCCTTTTTCTATTTCTCCCCGAATGAGGTAAAAGACTCCTTCCTACGGATTATTTCCATAAGTTCCTCATCGGACAATACAGGCAGAAAGGCCTCCGCCTTTTTCCAATGTTCTTTTAAAAGTTCCAATTCATCCATATAAAGTAATACCAGGAGTCACATGACAGTGTTTAAATATCGAAGGGGCGTTTTTATACACCTTTATTTGGCCTTATAAGCCGGGCTCTTCACTATAGATATTACAATTTCCTAAAAATGGGTGACAAGGATTAACATGAATTTTATCCCTCAGGTACTTCGACAGGTGATACACTGAGTACCGAAGTGCCCAGTACAGGTATACTCAGGACATCGCCTATGATCTTTTCATGTGTATTCCGAAAACTAAATTCAAACAGCTTCTAACAAAAAAAGCGCCCTTGCGGACGCCTTCTGTTATTCTTTAAAAAATGAACTCGTTTATTTCCAGGATTCGACCGGCCCCGGATGAAGGTGCACTTCAAACTGTTCCGCTTCCTCTCTGGTACTGTCATCCAGGTTAATCAGGGTTGTATTATCTTTCTCAGACAACTGCAGATAACCATACCTACCTGCCGGCGTCCTGTCGCGAAAAGCTACGATATCGCCGTCTTCAATAATACCTGAATGGTTACCCTCTTTCTTTTTGACAAGGACAAGTTCCAAACCGGGTAATTGCAACTCCTGGAATTTCGGAAAATAACGATATGCTCCGTCATCTGACTCCTTCCTGCTCCAGAAATTATTAAGGTGCTCACTTATTTCTACCCGGACGGGCCCTTCTTTTAACTCAAAATAATTGTCACGCTCCCCGAGATTGACCATATTAAACCAGGTATTTTCGCCCGCAGACGAAGCAGAAACGGTTAACCAATCATTAGTTTCGGAGGTGTTCCAGGCGATAAATTTTCCGGTGCTCACAGCTTTTAATGACATACGGTCGTACTTTCTGGTCTTCATACTCGCTTTTGGCGTAGATGCATCGGAATAGAAACTCCCCTCCACGGGGTAATGATCCGAAAAATCGACGAAATAATCTTTTTTGACATC
>NZ_JBRKIT010000014.1:0-62500 GCF_052983395.1 Sinomicrobium halophytocola | reverse complement strand
CCCGCTAAAGGCAAGGAATAATTTCAGATGTTTTCCTTCCTTAGGCCTTGTGATAATGACAAACAGGAATCCGGTCAGGACGGCTACTATGGGCAGCAGGTAATCTATCATTTATTTTTTTGTCAGGTATTTGCTTATTGTGTAATGAAGCGATACATAAACAAAAGGCGGTGCTTTTTGTATCAAAGGGCTAAATTAACGTATTTTTGCCTTTTATCAGAGAAGAGACATGGGAAATAATTACAGGATGGTTGCCAAAACCTTTTTTGGTTTTGAGGATATTTTGGCAGAGGAATTGCGTAACCTGGGAGCAATGGAGGTTGAAAACGGGGTACGGAGTGTTGCCTTCCTCGGAGATAAGGGGTTTATGTATAAGGCAAACCTGTGTTTGCGTACGGCACTGAAGATCGTCAAGCCTTTAAAGTCTTTTAAGGTGAGAAATGAGAAAGATCTTTACGACAGTATTTACACCATTCGATGGGAGGATATGATTACGGTACACCAGTCTCTTGCCGTAGATGCCGTGGTGCATTCGGAAACGTTCAATCACTCTCTTTATGTGGCCTTGAAAACAAAAGATGCTATTGTGGACAAGTTTCGGAATACACAGGGCAAAAGGCCCGATGTGGACCTGAAACATCCCGATCTGCGGATAAATATTCATATTCAGAAAGATGTATGTACCGTTTCTCTCGATAGTTCAGGTGCCTCGCTCCACCACAGGGGATATCGTACGGCTACCAATATTGCACCGATAAACGAGGTTCTTGCGGCGGGAATGCTGTTGCTCAGCGGATGGGACGGACAGTCCGATTTTCTGGACCCTATGTGCGGCAGCGGAACGATCCCCGTGGAAGCTGCCATGATAGCCTGTAATATTCCCGCAAATATAAACCGGAGGGAATTTGCCTTTGAGAAATGGTCTGATTTTGATGCGGACCTGTTTGAAAAAGTTACCGAAAGCAGTTTGAATAAGGCCAGGGAATTTCATCATAAAATATATGCGTATGATAAGGCTCCTTCTGCTATTAAAAAAGCAAAAGACAACATACGGAATGCCAACCTCAGCGAGTACATTTCCATAGATCAGGAAGATTTTTTCACAACGGAAAAGAATATTGAAGGGAAACTGCATATGGTTTTCAACCCGCCATACGGGGAAAGACTCGCCACGGATATGGAACGCTTTTACAGCAGTATAGGCGATACCTTGAAGCAGGGCTATCCCGGTACGGATGCATGGTTTATTACGTCCAACATGGAAGCACTTAAATATGTAGGGCTCCGGCCTTCCAGAAGAATAAAACTGTTCAACGGACGCCTGGAAAGCAAGCTGGTAAAGTATGAGATGTATGAAGGCAGCAAAAAAGCCAAATGGAATAATTAGAATATGAAATACAAACACAAAGCACTTTTATATAACTTTATTTGTTTCGCGCTATTGTTTATACTTACCAGGACGGCACTGCATTATTTCTTTCCGGGTTATAATCTCTGGACCGCCATTGCCTCGGCGATCACTGCAATGGTCCTCGCCCCGAAATTTGTAGTTGTGGAAAGTCCTTCCGGTGAAAAAATGTTTGTCAAATGGTTGTTCCTGCCTCCGAAAGAGATGAAATAAGTTAATTTTCTATTTCTATTTCCGTTCCCGTGCTGTTCTTCTCTATTTTGTTAAGGGCTCCTTTTTTGGTCTTTTTGAATATTGGAATGAGGTACGATACGGTATAGTTAAAAGTAATGCCGAATTTACTGCCGTCCGTTACCTTCTGGAATCCCGGGATCCATAAATTCGTAAAGGAGTCCGGAGGAGTATCATTAAGGAGATATCCGAGCCTTAAAGTCCCTCCCAGGTAGAGGTTGTTGAATAACTCTACTTTCATCCCGAACAGGACTTCCAGCCATTGTGCGCTCAAGCCGCTGTATTCCCCCAGGATATTTTCGTCCGTTCCCGGTATACCGTTTTCTTCCCAGTAAGGGTTGGTGGTATAAATATAATACTCTTCCAGGGTCTGGCTGAAGGTGCTTACGCCCAACCTGGCCCCGGCAAAAATAAGGTTTTCCATACCGTACCAGTTCTCATATAGATTATAGTCGATACCGGCACGGAGATAGCTGCCCGATGTGGAGAAGGTGTAGAGATTTTCTGTGCTGGTTTGTTCTTCAATCCCTAGTTCTGCAGCTATATAAAGGTCTTTGGATATACGGAAGTCTCCGGTCAGTTCCAGTCCTGTATAGTTGTCACTGGCAAAAGTTCGTATGGGTTTACCTAGGTCGATCCCAATCCGAAGGCCATATTTTTCCTTGTATACGACACTGTCCTTTGGTTTTTCTTCGCTGTCATTTTCCTGGGCGATGCCTGTAAAAGAGCACAAGGAAAGGAAAACGATACTAATGATATACTTTAACATGGGCAGCACTTTGATTTTCTACTGTGGGGTTAATTACCTCAAAGGAAGATATCCATCTGTCGGTATCGTCCTGATCTCTGGTTGCCGTCAGGTCGGAAAAATTGGTGACAAATCCGCAGGCCCTTGAAATAAAGATCTGTTCCGTCTGGTATTGGAAAGTAATGGTATCTGTATTGTCTATTTTCAGGGTATCGCCATTTTCCTGGATTTCTTCCGTATGGCGTGTAAAAGCGTAAACGGATTCATTGGCAAATACTTTCAGGGGGATGGAAATAGAGTCGGTAGCTATGCTGTCTAAACCTGCTACGGTCGAATCCTTGTCTTGCCCGGTGACGCTTAGTAAGGAAACTTCTTCCCTGGTATCAGGGTCATTTCTATCGTGAAAAGTAATTATCATCAGTGGAGTGGTTACCGAGTCTTCCGGACATATATCGTCCTTTTCACAGCCCAGTAGGAACATAGCCGCCACACCGGCCACAAACAATGCTAAGGCAAGTCTTTTCACCTTGATAGTTTTTTAGTTAATAGTTTCTTTTGCATAGCTCATTACAGTATTTCTACGGTTCGGACTATTGCTGAAAAGCATGTTTCCGGTTGAAGGATAAGTCCCTTTTTATTTTCAGCGTTTTTCCAAAAGTACAACATTTTCCACATGGTGGGTTTGAGGGAACATGTCCACAGGTTGTACCCTTGTCACTTTGTATACATCGTTCATAAGGGCGAGGTCCCTGGCCTGTGTGGCGCTGTTACAGCTTACATATACCACTTTTTCCGGCGCTATGTCCAGTATCTGCTGCACTACATCTTTGTGCATGCCGTCCCTGGGTGGGTCTGTTATAATAATATCCGGCCTGCCGTGATGCGATATAAAGGAACTGTTGAAAACCTTCTTCATGTCACCTGTAAAGAATTCAACGTTATCGATGTTGTTTAATTGTGCATTGCTTTTGGCGTCTTCTATGGCTTCGGGAACAGCTTCTACTCCTATAACCTTTCCGGCCTTCCTGGCAACAAACTGTGCTATTGTTCCGGTACCTGTGTACAGGTCGTATACCAATTCATCACCGGTAAGTCCCGCAAAATCCCTCGTTACTTTATACAGGTTATAAGCTTGTTCGGAGTTCGTCTGGTAAAAAGACTTGGCATTTATTTTAAAGCGCAGTCCCTCCATCTCTTCAAAAATGTGGTCTCTTCCGTGATAACAGATGACTTCCTGGTCATAGATCGTGTCATTCGGTTTGCTGTTGATGACGTAGAGGAGGGAGGTGATCTCCGGGAACGCTTTTGTCATATAGTCCAGCAACAGCGGTATATGATCTTTGTTATTTTCAAAAAACTGCACCAGGACCATGATCTCCCCGGTGGAAGATATCCGTATCATAAGGGTACGCAAAAGTCCTTCCTGTTTCCGGGGATTGAAAAAGGCGAGGTTGTTTTTCCTGGAAAAATCCCTCACGGCCAGGCGTATGGCATTCGAGGGATCTTCCTGCAGGTAACATTTCTCAATATCCAGTATTTTATCCCACATTCCGGGAATATGAAATCCCAGGGCATCTTTGTCTTTGAGTTCTTTTTCGCTGTCTATCTCTTCCCGGGTAAGCCATCTGCTGTCCGAGAACGAGAATTCCATTTTGTTCCTGTAGAAAAGTTGTTTTTCGGACCCCAATATGGTTTCGGGTTTCGGAATGTCTATTTTTCCCAGGCGGGTCAGATTGTTTTCTATCTCTCTTTGTTTGTAAAAGAGTTGTTCCTCATAGCGCATATTCTGCCATTTACATCCGCCGCATACGCCGAAATGACTACATTCCGGTTCCTGTCTTTTCTCGGAGTATTTATGGAATTTTGTGGCTTTCCCTTCAAAGTATGCCTTTCTTTTTTTGGTGGTCTGAACATCTATAACATCTCCCGGGATGGCATTGGAAAGAAAAATAACCCGTCCATCGGGAGCCTTCGCTATACCTTTGCCCCTGGCTCCGGCATCCGTTACTTCTACGTGCTCAAAAAACTGTTTTCCGCTCTTTCTTGACATGGGGCAAAAATAAGATTTATTGATGATTTCTACTCATCTCCGGGGCATTAAGTTCAAATCCGTAAAAAGAAAGCCGGACGTTCCTGCCGGAATAAGGAGATCGTTTGAATAGTTTAGAGTTTCCGCGGAATATTCGTGAGGAAAAATAGAATAAATAACTACTTTTGGGAAAAACAGATATTCCGTAACTATGAACCGTTTCGACCGGATAACCACCATTCTCATTCAGTTACAATCCAAAAGGGTGGTAAAGGCCCAGGATCTTGCGGATCGTTTTGAAGTCAGTCTCAGGACTATTTACCGGGACATCCGCACACTTGAAGAGGCCGGCGTGCCCCTCTACGGCGAAGCCGGGGTAGGATATTCTATAGTAGACGGGTATCGCCTGCCCCCGGTTATGTTCAGTAAGGAGGAGGCAATGGCGTTCGTGACCGCCGAAAAATTGATGGAAAGACTTACGGATAAGGTTATCCGCAACCATTTTGAATCCGCCATGTACAAAATCAAATCGGTCCTGAGGGGTACTGAGAAAGATTTTGTGGAGGACCTCGCATCGCATATTCACATACGGGACAGGCAGTTGCCTTCTAAGACAATTCCCGATAACATCCTGGATGTCCTTTTTCGTGCCATATCAGATAAAAAAGTAGTGAAAATTATATACAGGGCTCTTGGCCGTGCGGAAAAGACGGAGCGTTTTATCGAACCTATAGGAGTATATCATGAAAACGATCATTGGTACACCATCGGATATTGTCATTTACGGGAAGACTACAGGCATTTCAGGGCAGATCGAATGTACAATATAGAACTGACCGATAAAGACAGGCTTTCCGAAAGGGCTACATTGCAGGAGTATCAGGAACAATGGGAGAAGAGTAAAAAATCTGCCACTCCTCAGAAAGTAGTGATCCGGGTAGAGAAAAAAGTGGCAATGTATCTGCACGAACGAAAAAACTATCAGGGGTTTGTGTCTGAAACGGAAAAAGACGGAAGGATAGAAATGACATTCCTTACATCACATCTGGAAGATGGTTTTGCCCGATGGTTTCTGATGTTCGCCGATCATGCCGAGATCGTGGAACCCGACTTTCTGAAAGAAAGGATCCGGGACATCCTGAAAGCTATTTCCAAAAAGCTTTAAGGACAACATATCCGGATTATGAAACCTGTCCCATTCTTTTGATAATAAACCGGTCACAAACGCTCAGCCCGACACAAAGCCGTGAATTTTTCGCCTGTAATGGTTTAATTTAGCAAAGCAAAAGACAACAAATTTTTTATTTGTGAAATACTGCTGACAAAGGGTTGTCATAATGCGGCCCTACCTTTGAATTGTATTCATAAACAGATAAAAAATGAAAAGGTCAGTCCATATCCCACAAAACGAAGAAAAGACTTTATCCGGTAGTCCGGCAGAGCATACCTGTAAAGAAAAGACCGAAGCATCCCATTACCTGGCGTCCCGAATTTCGGAGCTATCCGTGTTCAGCCTGTTGTGGGGTTGAGCCTTGCCCGGTAGATTTGCGAAGACCGGGCCATCCCTCAATATTTAAAGAATATATATTGGTGAAATCGTTTAACTTTTCCTAATTTGCATCATGATTGGATGATTCCTCTCCTTTAAAGAAGGAATGGTAAAGTTTCACTTTTGATTAAATCGGTTAATAATGAATATTACAGAACAACTAAGCTCACAGGATGCTATTAAACTGGAGAATGATTACGGAGCGCATAATTATCACCCTTTACCGGTTGTTCTAAGTAAAGGAGAAGGCGTGTATGTCTGGGATGTGGAAGGTAAGAGGTATTACGATTTTTTGTCTGCCTATTCCGCAGTGAACCAGGGACATTGCCATCCCCGGATCGTAGATGCCCTGATTGAGCAATCACAACGGATAACCTTAACTTCGAGAGCCTTCTATAACGATATGCTCGGTAGATTTGAAAAGTACATTACCGAATATTTTGGCTACGATAAGGTTTTACCAATGAATACAGGGGCGGAAGCTGTGGAAACCGCTATAAAAATTTGCCGTAAATGGGCATATGAGAAAAAAGGAGTGGCTGAAGAGGAAGCTAAAATAATTGTATGTGAGAATAACTTTCACGGAAGGACCACAACCATAATATCCTTTTCCAACGATGAGACCGCACGAAAAAATTTCGGACCGTACACGCCTGGTTTTGTGAAAATACCTTATGATGATACGGATGCATTGGAAAAGGTGCTGAAGACGGAAAAAAATATAGCAGGATTCCTTGTAGAGCCGATACAGGGAGAGGCCGGAGTTTATGTGCCTTCTGACGGTTACCTTAAAAGAGCTGCGGAGCTATGCAAGGAACACAACGTGCTTTTTATTGCCGATGAGATCCAGACCGGAATAGCGAGAACCGGTAAATTACTTGCCGTGAATTACGAAAATGTCCGTCCGGATATGCTTATTCTCGGAAAGGCCCTTTCCGGAGGAACATACCCGGTTTCCGTTGTGCTTGCGGATGATTCGGTAATGGAGGTGATCAAGCCCGGACAGCACGGATCTACTTTTGGGGGAAACCCGGTAGCTGCTGCTGTTGCTATGGCGAGCCTTGAGGTGGTGGAAGATGAAGGGCTTGCCGATAACGCAGCAGAATTAGGAGACTTCTTCCGGGAAGAACTTAATAAATATATTGCCGGTTCGAATATAGTTAAACTGGTACGGGGAAAAGGCTTGTTGAACGCTATTGTTATTAACGATGCCGAAGACGGGGAAACGGCGTGGGATATATGTGTGGCGCTGAAAGAAAACGGGTTGCTGGCAAAACCTACCCACGGTAATATTATTCGTTTTGCACCTCCTTTGGTAATGGATAAGGAACAATTGGCAGACTGCGTCCGTATTATAACGGAGACTCTGAAAGATTTTGAATAATTGCAATACGAGTATCAAATAAAAAAAGCGGGGAAACTTAATTCCCCGCTTTTTTACTTTTGGAAACACGGGATGTTTATTTCGTTTGCTTGATGCCTTTCAGGATAAAATAACCGATAGTCCCCCCGATCATGGACGCGGCAAAAATACCCATTTTAGCTTCCAGGATATACTCCTCCGCATTTGTCTTAAAAGCCAGTTCCGTTATGAATAATGACATGGTGAAACCGATACTGGCCAGTAATGCCACGCCGTAGATATGTTTCCAGGTCAGATCGGAAGGGAGTGTGGCGATCTTGAGTTTGGTCATGAGTTTCGTGAAGCCGACGACCCCGATAAACTTACCAGCAACCAAACCTAGAATGATACCTATACTCACATTACTGGTAATGTTGTGCCAGAAATCCCCCGAGAAAGTAACTCCTGCATTAGCCAGCGCAAACACCGGCATCACAACAAAACTCACCAGGGAATGCATGGAGTGTTCCAGGCGTTGTAAAGGAGTAAGGGCAGCCTTGGAGTAGATCCTGACCTGTTCCAATACATGTTGTTGTTGAGGGGTTTTTAGTCTTTTTGTGCGTCCTTCCAGATTGTCGTACTCATTGATAAGACTTCTTAGTTTTTCCACATATTTTTTATCTTTTACCTTAGAACTCGCGGGGATGGTAAACGCCGCCAATACTCCGGCGATGGTAGCATGTACCCCGGAAAACAGGAAAGCCATCCATAAACCGCCGATACCTATTATACCGTAAAATACAGGAGCTCTTACCCCCAGGCGGTTAGCTGCCAGGAGAACCAGAAGAAATACTCCCCCGACGATAAGGCTGTTTGTATCAATATCTGAAGTATAGAACATGGCAATAACCAATACCGCACCGAGATCATCCGCTATGGCCAGGGCCGTGAGGAAAACTTTTAAAGATACCGGCACCCTGTCCCCCAGGAGGTATAAAATACCAAGGGCAAAAGCAATATCTGTGGCCATGGGGATCCCCCAGCCTCCTACAGCATTGGAATCATGATTAAATATAAGGTATACGGCAGCGGGGAAAATCATTCCTCCCAGCGCAGCCATTAATGGCAAGATCGCCTTTTTTGGTCTGGATAATTCTCCGGCTATCATTTCGCGCTTTAACTCCAGTCCCACTACAAAAAAGAAAATGGCCATAAGGCCGTCATTTACCCAGTGATGCAGGTTATTACTGACCTCAAAAGAATCGAATTTAATACCAAATTCAAGTTCCCAGAAATGATGGTAAGCTTCTTTTAAAGGAGAGTTGGCAAGTATTAATGCAACAACCGCAGATAAAAACAAAACCACACCTCCGGTAGTGGATTTGTTAATAAACCTGCTCATAGGGTCAATTAGTATCTTGTCAATAGGAGTTTTTTTCATATGAAAGTTTAAAGTAAATTTTGTGCCCGCTTTGTCTGAATAACATATAGTTAAAGGAAGCTAAGATAGGATTTATGGCCAGTTTTTTCAACAAATTTCAAAAAAATCGGTTAAAATGACAACGGGTGTTCAGAGCTTCATGCCCTAATATTCTAATATTCAAATAGTATGCAGAACCACAAATGTTTAAGCCTGATGATGCCGCAATAACGGAAAGTGTTTTTTACAAGGAAATACCTTTTTCTTTTTGTAAGAAAAAAAACTTTAATTTTTTTAACAAATACAGGAGAGGTGCCTATGTATTAATCCTGGCCGTTTACAGAAGATGGGTGAAGACGGATTGTACTGATGTTATGAGGTGTTACGGTTTTTTCTTTCGAGGAATTGTATAAATCTTATATGCTATTATCCTTGTATGGTATTGGTTGTTCTTCGTATTTTTGGCGCGTCGAAAAAGAGCAACACAACAAACGGATTAAATAACATGGCAGACACCAAGTATATCTTTGTTACGGGAGGAGTTACTTCTTCATTGGGAAAAGGGATTATAGCAGCTTCACTGGCTAAGCTTTTACAGGCCAGGGGGTATAAAGCTACAATTCAGAAACTGGATCCTTATATTAATGTTGATCCCGGAACACTGAATCCTTATGAACACGGAGAATGTTATGTTACGGATGACGGAGCGGAGACCGATCTGGACCTGGGGCATTATGAACGTTTTCTGAATGTAAGGACCTCCCAGGCCAATAATGTTACTACGGGAAGGATATACCAGAGTGTTATAGAAAAAGAACGAAGAGGGGAATTTCTGGGGAAGACCGTACAGGTAGTACCACACATCACCAATGAAATAAAAGAACGTATACAAATTCTGGGTAATTCCGGGGAGTATGATATTGTGATTACCGAGATAGGAGGTACGGTAGGGGATATAGAATCCTTACCATATATAGAAGCGGTAAGACAACTCATGTGGGAACTGGGAGACAACAATGGGATCGTAATACACCTAACCCTTGTACCGTTCCTGTCTGCTGCCGGAGAATTAAAGACCAAGCCCACGCAGCATTCCGTAAAGACTTTAATGGAGAGCGGAATAAAGGCGGATATTTTGGTTTGTCGTACAGAACACGATCTTTCGGATGATCTTAGAGAAAAACTGGCTTTGTTCTGTAATGTGCGCAGAGAAGCGGTAATACAGTCTATCGATGCCTCTACCATATATGATGTGCCTAAACTGATGCTGGAAGAAGGGTTGGATAAAGTGGCCTTAAAAAAACTGGACCTTCCGGAGAAAAATCATCCGGATCTGGAGAAGTGGGATGCCTTCCTTGAACGGCACAAAAATCCGAAACACGAAGTGACTATAGGATTGGTTGGTAAATATGTGGAACTGCAGGATTCTTATAAGTCCATCCTGGAATCTTTTATTCACGCAGGAGCTGAAAATGAAGTAAGGGTGAGGGTAGAGACCATACATTCCGAATACATAGATGAAGTCACTATACAGAATAAAATATCTCACCTGGATGGAATACTGGTAGCGCCGGGATTCGGAGAAAGAGGAATAGAAGGGAAAATAGATACGGTGCGATATGCCCGGGAAAACAAAATACCTTTTCTGGGGATTTGTCTCGGAATGCAAATGGCCGTTATAGAATTTGCCCGTACCGTATTGAAGCTGAAAGATGCTAATTCCACAGAGATGATACAGGACACACCTTATCCGGTAATAGACCTTATGGAAGAGCAGAAGGAAGTAACGGATAAAGGGGGGACAATGCGTTTGGGAGCATGGAAGTGCGTACTGAAAGAAAACAGCCTGGCCAGGGAAATTTACGGAGAAGAAACCATTATGGAAAGACACAGGCACCGGTATGAATTCAACGATAAATATAAAGAACAGATAGAAGCTGCCGGATTGAAAGCTACCGGGTACAATCCGGATACCAAACTGGTGGAAATAGTGGAATTACCTGAACATCCGTGGTTTGTAGGAGTACAATACCACCCGGAATACAAAAGTACGGTAGCTAACCCGCATCCGCTCTTTGTAGCATTTGTTAAAGCAGCGTTGCAATATAAAAAGGAAAAAAACCGTGCCACTTTGGCATAGTAATACTATTTGGGGGTATTTTTGTGTCCCTTCCGGGATGCGGCAAATATCCTGAAAAGCATTATTTTATAAGGCTCGCTGTGTAATATTAATTTATAAAAGAGTAAATGGAAGAGAAGAAGTTGGATACCAGTTCCATTATCGGTTTTGTTCTGATAGGAGCTATTTTAATCTGGGTGATGTATAATAACCGTCCTTCGGAAGAAGATATAAAAGCCCAGAAAGCCCTGGAGGAACAGGTCCAAAAAGCGAAACAGAAACAACAGGAAGACAAGCCTGCCGATTACGGAACAGAAGCACAAAAACTTACGGACTCCACGACGCTGGCCGATTATACCAAAACCCTGGGCGCTTTCGGGTACTCCGCTACCCTGCCATCTTCAAAAGAAGGAGTAACGGTACTGGAAAATGATCTGGCTTATTTTGAGATCAGCAACAAAGGAGGGCAGATCGTAGAAGCCAGACTGAAAGATTTTCACACCTACGATTCGGTTCCGGTACACCTGATAAAAGACGGAAATGCAGCTTTTAACCTTTCAATGGGTACTTCGGATAACAGGACATTGAACACACAGGATATGTATTTTGAACCTTCCCTCTCTGCAGACGGGAAAGTCCTGTCTATGAAATTGAAGGCATCGGCAAACCAGTTCCTGGAGTATCGGTACGAACTGAAACCCGAAGATTATATGGTGGATTTCACCATACGCTCGCAGGGGCTGAACGGAGTGCTTAACAGCGCACAACCGGTGAAACTGGACTGGAAACTAAAAGGGATTCGTCATTCCAAGAGTATCACCTATGAAAACAGGTATACCAGGCTGACCTATCAATATAGGAATGGTGAAAAAATATCGAAACTGAGTCCCGGAAGCGATGATACGGATACCGAAGAAAACGTTACCTGGGTATCTTTCAGGCAACACTTTTTCAGTTCCATACTCATTACAGATAAACCTTTTGAACAAGTGGATCTTTCTTCCAAAGACCTTGTCGAAGAAGAAAGCAAGGAAGCCAAATGGACAAAGGCATATGAAATGACTGCCGATCTGCAACTCTCCGGAGGTGAGATCAACAGGAACATGTCCTGGTATTTCGGGCCAACCGATGTGAAGATATTGAGTAAATATGAAGGACTGAACCTGGACGACTCTATTCCTTTCGGATGGGGGATCTTCGGATGGATAAACAAATATGTGTTTACTCCCCTGTATACTTTCCTGAGTTCTTTCCTGCCGTATGGAGCGGCTATTATTGTAATGACCATACTGGTGAGGCTGTTACTTTCGCCGGTAACCTATAAGTCCTATCTGTCTCAGGCGAAGATGAAGGTACTTCGTCCGGAAATTACCGAGGTAAACGAGAAATACAAGGACGATGCCGTGAAAAAGCAACAGGAAACCATGAAAATATACAACAAAGCCGGCGTAAGTCCGCTTAGCGGATGTATACCAGCGTTGTTGCAGTTGCCTATTTTTTATGCATTGTTTATGTTCTTCCCCACCGCTTTCGCGCTTCGGCAGAAAAGTTTCCTTTGGGCGGACGATCTATCGTCATACGATACTATAGCGGAACTTCCTTTCAAGATCCCTTTTTATGGAGATCACGTGAGTTTGTTCCCCATACTGGCTTCCATAGCCATACTTATATATATGATGATGACTACCGGGCAGAGCATGCAGATGCAGCAGCAACCGGGTATGCCCAATATGAAGTTTATCATGTACCTGTCGCCCTTGTTCATGTTGATCTTCTTTAACAACTATGCAAGTGGATTGAGTTTGTATTATTTTATATCCAACCTCATTACCATATTCATCATGCTGGCCATTAAGCATTTTATCATAGACGAGCAGAAGATACACGCCAAGATACAGGAGCAGAAGAAAAAGCCGAAAAAGATGAACCGTTTCCAGCGAAAGATGCAGGAAATGATGGAAGAAGCCCAGGCGCAGCAAAAAGGTAAAGGAAAATAGTATAGCAATATATACAACCGTTAACCGAAGAGGCGCAGCATTAAACTGCGTCTCTTTGTTTTTTGTAATTTTGCAGGGTACAAACAAATGCTCTGCAAAGAGAGAAAGGAGTAAAAAAGATGAAACGAGTAGTCGTAGGCTTATCGGGAGGAGTAGACTCCAGCGTAGCCGCATACCTGCTTAAAGAACAGGGATATGAGGTAATAGGCCTTTTTATGAAGAACTGGCACGATGATTCCGTGACCATTTCCAGGGAATGCGAGTGGGTGGAAGACAGTAACGATGCCATGATGGTAGCGGAGAAACTGGGAATACCCTTCCAGACCGTAGACCTCAGTGCCGAATACAAAGAACGTATTGTCGATTACATGTTCGGGGAGTATGAAAGAGGACGTACCCCGAACCCGGATGTTCTGTGTAACCGGGAGATAAAGTTTGATGTATTCCTGAAGATCGCTCTCGGTCTGGGGGCAGATTATGTAGCTACCGGGCATTATTGCCGTAAAGAGATTGTAAACCGCGACGGAAAGGAAATATATCGTTTACTGGCTGGCAAGGACGATAATAAAGACCAGTCTTATTTTCTTTGCCAGCTTTCCCAGGATCAGCTATCCAGGACACTGTTTCCCATAGGCGAACTCACCAAACCGGAGGTTCGGGAAATAGCGGCAAGAGAAGAATTGGTCACTGCAGGGAAAAAGGACTCACAGGGACTTTGTTTTGTGGGGAAGGTCCGCTTGCCCGAATTTTTACAGCAAAAATTAAAACCAAAAGAAGGGGTTATCGTAGAAGTGCCTGCTTCCAGTGAGAGTTATAAAAAAGAAGTACGACACTTTGACAATAAAAAAGAAGAACTGGCTCACAACGCCCGTAAGGTCAATTATGTGAAGACCGATGGCAGGATAGTGGGCAAACATCAGGGAGCGCATTATTTTACCAAAGGACAACGGAAAGGACTGAATGTGGGGGGAACGATAGAGCCTTTGTTTGTTATTGATACCGATGTAGAAGAGAATGTCATTTATACGGGACAGGGTAAGGATCATCCCGGACTTTTTCGCAGGGCACTTTTTGTTACGAACGATGAAGTACATTGGGTTCGCGAAGATCTCGCATTGCCTTTGGACGGAACCATGAAAGTGAAAGCCCGGATACGTTACAGACAGCCCCTTCAGGAAGCGACCCTTTACCGGGTAGATAGCGGATTGTATGTAGATTTCGAAACCCCGCAGAGCGCCATTACCGAAGGACAGTTCGTCGCGTGGTATATAAATGACGAGCTCATAGGTTCCGGCGTCATATCGTGATAAAAAGTGCAGAGGTACGCAGGCCGTGTACCTCTACGGATATTTGTAACCTATATCTCCCCGTGCATATGGAAAACAGGATTACACAACTGTTCAATATAAAATACCCGGTCATACAAGCCGGGATGGTGTGGGCCAGCGGTTGGAGACTAGCTTCTGCGTCCAGTAACTCCGGTATCCTTGGGCTTCTAGGGGCCGGGTCTATGTATCCCGAAGTATTGCGGGAACATATCAGAAAATGCAAGAAGGCAACGGATAAACCGTTCGGTGTCAATGTACCTATGCTGTACCCGGATATCCGGAAGATCATGGAGATCATAGTGGAAGAAGGCGTGAAGATCGTTTTTACCTCGGCAGGAAATCCCAAAACCTGGACCCCGTTTTTAAAAGGCCACGGAATTACTGTTGTTCATGTAGTGAGCAGTGTAAAGTTTGCCCTGAAGGCACAAGAGGCGGGAGTAGATGCCGTAGTTGCCGAAGGTTTTGAGGCCGGGGGGCATAACGGAAGAGAAGAGACCACTACCTTTACCCTTATACCTATGGTACGGGAAAAAATATCCATTCCCCTTATTGCTGCAGGAGGGATTGCAACCGGGAGAGGAATGCTGGCCGCTATGGTACTGGGAGCCGATGGCGTACAGATTGGCAGCCGTTTTGTTGCCAGTGAAGAGGCCTCCTCTCATGCTTATTTCAAAAAGAAAGTCGTGGAAGCCCAGGAAGGAGATACCCATCTTACTCTGAAAGAACTCGCCCCGGTGAGATTGTTGAAAAACAAGTTCTATACGGATGTACAGGAACTTTACAGCAAATCTCCCTCCGTAGAGGAATTAAGAGAGCTTTTGGGGAGAGGCCGTGCCAAAAAAGGAATGTTTGAAGGAGATCTGGATGAAGGGGAACTGGAAATAGGCCAGATAGCGGGGTTGATCCATGACATAAAACCCGTATCGGAAATAATTCAGGATATCATGCGGGAATTCGGGGAAGTTAAACAAGAACTGAATAGTATCTGATAAATATCTTAAATTCAACTTTAAAAAGCGATCCTGCACGGGTCGCTTTTTTTGTTTATGAAATTTTCTGGTTTTACAGTTATATGTTTTTTTAACGCTTAGGGTGATTTATTGTATTTTTTTTAATTAAAATATATCATTTTAAAATTTCTTCTTTTCTCTCTAAGTTTTCGTGCACAAATAGGATTATGATAATTATTTGGTCGTTTTATTGCATAAAAATGCATTGAAACCGATTGTGTGGATGAAATATTTATGTATATTTACATCATATATTCATATTGACTATAAGTAAAAGAATGTTAAAACGAGTAATGTCAATACCGCTTTTTAAAACCAATCATTTTTATTATGTACTTAAAAATTCTAGAAAATCAGCGTAAAGTACGGCAGGTGATGTTTTGTTGTATACTGTTCCTTTCGGGGAGTATTACAGTATTCGGGCAGAACATCACCGTGTCGGGAACGGTCTCTGATGTCAATGGTCCTTTGCCCGGGGCAAGTATCATAGTACAGGGAACCTCAAACGGAACTACTACAGATTTTGACGGAAACTATTCAATCGGTGATGTGCCCCCGGATGCTGTCCTGGAATTTAGTTTTATCGGATATAGGAAAACAGAAGAGGTGGTTAACAGCCGCACGACCATTAATGTTACCCTGGAAGAAGACCTGGCCCAGCTCGATGAGGTTGTTGTTGTAGGATACGGCACACAGTCCAGGAGAGTTGTTACCGGTGCCATCGAGTCCATAGACTCCGAAGCATTGGCCAGTGTACCGGTCACGACATCAGAACAGGCTCTACAAGGAAGGGCTTCCGGTGTTTCCGTAATAAACAGTGGTTCGCCGGGACAACCTCCGGTAGTGCGGATACGTGGATTGGGGACGATGAACAATAACGATCCTCTGTATGTAATAGATGGCGTTATCGGGGGACGACTGGCCGATGTGGACCCGCAGGACATCCAATCCATTGAAGTGCTGAAAGACGCATCAACTACGGCTATTTACGGTTCCAAGGGATCCAATGGGGTTGTGATGATCACGACCAAAAGGGGGAGACAGGGAAAGGTGAGCCTTTCACTTGACAGCTATGTCGGTACACAATTTGTTACCAGCAGATTGGACCTGATGAATACGAACCAGTATATTCAGTATGCCGAAGCTTTTGGCCTTCCGCAGCGGCTCACAGATCCGCAGTATACAGATATGCTGAACAGAAATACGGATTGGCAGGATGCCATATTCCAGTCAGGTTTTATGCAAAAACACAATTTTGCGATTTCCGGCGGAGATATGAACAGTGATTTCCGTATATCGGGAGGGCTTATTGACCAGGAAGGTATTCTGCGCAATACCGGGTTTAAGAGGCATAATTTCCGAGCCAACAGTAATTTTACTTTCGGAAAGTTTAAAATAGGAGAAACGGCCCAGATCGTGTTTAACAACCAGAATCCGGAGAGCGATAGCGGCGGGCGTTCCGTTATTCGTCATGCCATACGTATGGCACCGTATCTGCCTATATATAATCCTGATAATCTCGGAGGTTTCCAGGGACCGAATACCAATATTGACGGACAAGATGCCGAAAACCCGGTAAGGGTACTGGAATTGCCGGATAGAAACAACAGGTCGGTAAATATTGTGGGAGGGTTATATGCACAATACGAAATTCTCGATGGCCTTGTATACAAAATTCAGGGAGGACTCGATTATCGTACTTTTAACAATAATACTTTCGTTCCGTCCTTTGACGATGACAGCATGGGAGCTACGCACACTCAAAACTATGCTTCTATAGAGAAGAACTCCGGGACCTATAAATCTCAGGTGTATACTAACAGCCTGAATTACAATACTACTTTTAATGAAAAGCACAACCTCGAAGTACTGTTACTTGCGGAAAAACAAATGACAAGGACAACGAATACCAATACGTATAGCCAGAATTTCGTAAGCAACGATGTCAATGAGGTCACCAATTCCAATTCTAACCTGCGTTCTACTACATACGAATACACCAGGATTGGCTATCTGGCTAGGCTGAACTATAATTACGATGAGAAATATATTTTTGCCGCGTCGATAAGGCGGGACGGTTCTTCCCGCTTTGGTCCCAATAACCGATGGGGTAATT
Source organism: Sinomicrobium halophytocola (assembly GCF_052983395.1). NCBI lineage: Bacteria > Pseudomonadati > Bacteroidota > Flavobacteriia > Flavobacteriales > Flavobacteriaceae > Sinomicrobium > Sinomicrobium halophytocola. Next base: position 45,203 of record NZ_JBRKIT010000014.1, on the reverse strand, counting down.
TTTATTCTTTGGCCGGGGGATGGCTTGTCAGTGAAGAGAACTTTTTCGATGTCCCCGCCGTCAGTAATCTTAAGCTTCGCGGGAGCTGGGGAACTACGGGAAATGACAATATAGATGACTACAAATACAGCTTTACTATAGTAGATAACTTCCTGTATCCCGTAAATGGCGTAGGCGTAATAGGTACGGCCCCGTCCGGGGTAGGAAATCCCAATGTAAAGTGGGAAGAAACCGCGATGACCAATATAGGTCTGGACCTGGGGCTTTGGGACAATAAACTGACGCTCTCCGCAGAATACTACAGGAACAAAAGTGACGATCTGTTGATGAACAGGCCCGTACCGCCTTCGTTCGGTACCAATTCCGGGATCGTCACCGAAAACGTAGGCTCCGTAGAAACCAAGGGATTTGAATTTAATCTGGGTTATAACAAATATGAAGGCGATTTTACCTGGTCTGCCAATCTCAATCTCGGGACCAATACCAACGAAGCAATTTCTCTGGGAACAGTAGGCGAGATCACCGGTGCCGAATTTATTGCAGGAATAGCCGACAATCTGACCAGGGTGGCACCCGGAGAAAGCCTGTTCCATTTTTACGGTTTTAAAACGGACGGGATTTTTCAGAACACCGCCGAAGTAAATGCTCATGCCACGCAGGAAGGGGCGCAACCCGGAGATATTCGGATGGTGGATATAAACGGGGATGGAGTTATTAATGATGATGACCGTACCAAAATAGGGAATCCTTTCCCTGATGTCACTTTCGGGCTCAATTTTAATGCGGCCTATAAGAATTTTGATTTCAATGTGTTTATTAACGGTACTACAGGGAATGATATATTCAACACCCTGAAATATGATACCGAAGGTATGCAAAGGCTCTTTAATGCCGGGACTTCAGTGCTGGACAGGTGGACGGGAGAAGGAACCTCCAACAGCATACCTCGTGTACAGGGCGCAACGCTCAATACCCGTGCGTCCGACAGATTTGTCGAAGACGGGTCTTATGCCAGGCTTCGGAATGTAACAATAGGGTACACCCTGCCCGAAGATGTATTCAACGGAATCTTTTCCAGGTTCAGGGTATATGTGAGCGGGCAAAACCTGATTACCCTTACCGGATATTCCGGCTATGACCCGGAAGTAGGAGCATACACCGTAACGAATGCGACTTCCAATTTCGAAATCGGTATAGACCGGGGGAATTATCCGCAGCCAAAATCCCTCTTTTTGGGATTGCAATTATCCTTTTAATACCTAAAGAACAGTATTATGAAAGTTATACATAATTATAAAAATCACATTGCCGTCCTTCTGTATACTATACTTATAGCTGTAGTTATGGTAGGATGTAATGCAGACGCTCTCGAATTAAGCGATCCTAACGGGGCCAATCCTGAGAATTTTCTGGAAACCGAAAGCCAGGTCCAATCTTCCGTTAATGCTATATATGCTAACTTACAGACGCAGGGACTCTGGGGGAGGCATATGTTTTTTATGATGGACAATATGTCGCACGAAAACAATGGTAATCCGCAACTGGAAGCCGATAAGGTTCAATATCTCGATTTTAGTTTTGATGCCAGCCATGGTGCGATAGGTTCCTATTGGGAGAGTTGTTTCCGAGGCATCAACAAAGCCAATTTTGTAATTTCCAACGAAGAGAAAATACGGGGTATTGCCGGGATGTCCGAACAAAATATGGACAAATTTATCGGTGAAGCAAGGTTTCTCCGGGCATTTTATTACTTTTTACTGGTTACCCGATATGGCGATGTACCGAAAATAACCGAAGCACTTACCGAAGACCAGCCCGGGTTTCCGAGAAGCCCCAAAGACGGGATTTATGATGAAGTTATCATTCCGGATCTGGAATACGCCGCATCCGCTTTGCTGAGTAAATCCGATCAAAGTCACGAAAACGGCAGGGCCACCATAGAGGCAGCCTATGCCTTACTGGGAAAGGTACACCTCTACCGGGGAAATTATGATCTGGCTCGCATTGCATTTAACGAAATAATAGGACAGCTTGCCCTGGCCGGTAATTACGAGGACAATTTCCGCGAGGAAACCGAACACAATTCCGAGTCGATATTCGAAATAGAATTTGATGAGAGTTTCGGAACAGGTAATTTATGGGATTCCCAGGTTTCGGGGGAAGGACAGAACGAGGCGACACTTCGCGGACAGGAATACGGTTGGAACGACTGGTTTAATGTATACCCGTCTGATGACTTACTCGATGAGTACGAAGATAATGATCCCCGGTACGAGGCCAGTTTTTACTCTAACGGTGATACCTATAACAACAGCGCAGATATCGTATCCATACCGCTTGACAGAAATGCAGCATGGAAAAAATACCAGAATTATTACAAGCGTGCCAATGAGAACATCAACTCCAGTATTAACTTCAGGGTAATACGCTACGCTGATGTTCTGCTGATGATGGCCGAAGCCGAAAATGCCCTTGGTAATCCGGACGGAGCCATTGATTATCTGAACCAGGTACGGGACAGGGTCGATATGCCGAATTATGGCACACCCGAAATGGATGCGCTATACCCGGTATCTACACCCGATGAAGTGTTTACGGCAATAGTACATGAGCGTAAAGTGGAACTGGCCGGAGAACAGGTACGTTTCCCAGATCTCGTAAGGTGGGGAATGGGAGATCAGATACCGAATTTCGAGGTTGGAAAGAACGAATTATTTCCCATTCCTCTGAATGAGATCACGTCTAACCAGAACATATCCCAGTCTGATCAGAATAATGGATATTAAAATTCTATAAGCTTGATAGTAGCGCCCCGAAAGTAACTGTCATTTTACTTTCGGGGCATACCATTAGACTAAGAAACTATTTACGTTTTATCCTTTGGTTCTTTTAAACATACTTTTTGATGCAGAAGGTTTTGTGTTGGCCCAGGATATTTCTGAATGGCAAAAACAAAGCAATACAAACGATTTCTTGTTGGCAGATACGGTATTCAAAAAGTGGAATTGTATACCTATAAATAAAGCAGAAAATATATCAATCTCTAAAACAGACCAACCTTATAACCATGTATACTAACAGTAATCAAACCCCGGATAATAGCGGTATAAGACGAGCCTTTTTTATGATCGTCCTGCTCCTGCTGGTAAGTGTTATGGCACATGGGCAGTCCCTTGTTTCCATAGAAAAGGATAGCGAATGGTTTCCCCTGGTGGATGGAGAAGCTGCACCTGTATACTTCGGAGAAGATGAATATGCAGGAGTGGTAAGGGCTGCAAAAAATTTCGGGAAAGATATCAGAGAAGTGACGGGAAAATCACCTGAAATAATTACTGAAAAAGACCGGTTGCCTAAGTTTGTTATACTTGTAGGAACACTTGGTAAAAATCCCTGGATCGACAAGTTGGTTGATGAAGGGAAGTTACAGGTCAATGAAATTATAGGAAAATGGGAAACCTCATTCATACAGGTAGTAGATCGTCCTTTCGAAGGTGTAGAGCAGGCGTTGGTAATCGTCGGAAGTGATAAAAGAGGGACCATTTTCGGTATCTATGAACTCTCCGGACAAATAGGGGTTTCCCCCTGGTATTGGTGGGCTGATGTTCCCGTCAAACAAAAAGAAAGGTTGTATGTCCGGAAAGGAAGGTACAGCACGGGGACCCCGGCAGTTAAATACAGGGGAATTTTTATCAATGACGAAGCTCCTGCACTGTCCGGTTGGGCCGATGAAAAATTCGGCGGATTTAACCATAAGTTTTACGAAAACGTATTTGAGCTCATTCTTCGTCTCAAAGGGAATTTCCTCTGGCCTGCCATGTGGGGAAGGGCTTTTTATGATGATGACCCTCTGAACGCTTCCCTGGCAGATGAATACGGCGTGGTAATCAGTACTTCCCACCACGAACCCCTGATGCGGGCCCATGTAGAATGGAGCAGGTATGGTAAGGGAGCATGGAACTACGAAACCAATAAAGAAGAATTGCAGGATTTCTGGAAGGAAGGCATAGAAAGAATGGGGACTAACGAAAGTATCGTTACCCTGGGCATGCGTGGTGATGGCGATGAGCCCATGAGTGAAGAGAGCAATATAGCCCTGCTCGAAAAGATCATCGAAGATCAGCGGAATATAATCAGTAAGGCCACCGGAAAGCCGGCGGATGAAACATTACAGGTATGGACACTGTACAAAGAAGTCCAGGAATACTACGATAAGGGTCTGCGCGTGCCGGATGATGTTACCCTTTTTTTATGTGATGATAACTGGGGCAACGTGAGAAAACTCCCCGAACCGTATGTCCCGCCACGTAAAGGCGGGTATGGAATGTACTATCACTTCGATTATGTGGGCGGGCCGCGAAACTATAAATGGTTAAATACCAATCCGCTTCCGAGGATATGGGAACAGATGCATCTTACCTATCGCCACGGAGTAGATCGTATTTGGGTGGTGAATGTAGGGGATATCAAACCCATGGAACTTCCCATCTCCTTTTTCCTCGACTATGCCTGGTCTCCCGAAAAATGGCCTGCTGACCGGGTTTCCGGATATGTAGAAGAGTGGAGTGCAAAACAGTTCGGACCGGAATATGCACCGGAAATTGCGGAACTGCTCTCCCTCTATGCCAAGTATAACGGCAGGAGAAAGCCCGAACTGCTCAATGCGGAGACCTATAGCCTTGTCCATTACCGGGAGGCGGAGAGAGTAATTGAAGACTATAATAAGCTGGTTGAGAAAGCGGAAGATATCTATACCAAAATACCGGGAGAATACCGGGATGCTTTCTACCAGTTGGTGCTTTTCCCGGTAAATGCCTGTGCGAACCTCAATGAGTTATATGTGACCGTTGCCAAAAACCGTCTTTATGCCGGACAGGGCAGGGCCAATACTAATAAAATGGCCGAAAGAGCAAGAGAATTATACCGGAAAGATACAGAACTTACGGCCTATTACCACGATAGCCTGGCAGGAGGGAAATGGAACCATATGATGAGCCAGACCCACATAGGATATACCTATTGGCAGCAGCCCGAAGAACAAACCATGCCGAAAGTAAAAGAGATCAAGATACCGGATAAAGCTGCCCTGGGAGTGGCGATAGAGGGTTCGGCCGAATGGTGGCCGCATGCAAAGGAAAAACCGGTACTCCCGGAAATAACCCCTTATCAGACAAGTAAGAGATACATAGATATATTTAACAAGGGGAAAAAACCTTTGAAATATGAGATCCATAGCTCTGTACCCTGGCTATTATTGTCTTCCGCTCATGGGGAGGTCAGCGGAGAAGACAGAATATGGATAGACGTCGATTGGGACAAGGCGCCTGCCGGAGTTAAGGAAGTGCCCGTAACCATCCGCACCGGCAAAGATGAGGTTACGGTATATGCCAGGGTAAACACTTTCTCCGGAAAAGAAGTAAAAGGTTTTGTAGAACAACATGGTTACATCGCTATGGAAGCCACTAATTTTTCCGGTAAAAAAGAACTTACCGGGACGAAATACGGCGTAATACCCGATCTGGGCAGGACCGGTTCGGCAGTGACGCTTTTCCCGGTGACTTTAGACAAAGACGTATTGCAAAACGAAGAACACTATCTGGAATACAGGATATATCTGGATACTCCCGGAGAAGTTAAAGTACACACCTTGCTTTCCCCGACCCTGAACTATGAAAATTCGCCGGACGGAAAGCGCCTTGCAGTTTCTATAGATAACACTACCTCCCAAATAGTCCGTATGCATGCGGAGGAAGATAACGGGCTATGGGGGAAATGGGTGGCAGATAATATCAACGACCTGGTGAGTGTACATCGGGTGGATGAACCGGGAGAACACCTGCTGCGCATACGCATGCTGGACCCGGGGATTGTTCTGCAAAAAATTATTATAGATACCGGGGGCCTTGAACCGAGTTATCTCGGTCCGGAAGAGAGTAAATATGTAACAGGTAATACGAAGGAGTGAATCATAGAATATTATTTTAACAGTGACAAAAAAGAATGAAAGGCTCTGCTTTTATAAGGATTACCGGTATGAAGGATGTCGGAATACCAGGTTTTTTGTTACCGGACAGCGGGAGAGAACGCAATAATTAAAAATAACGATATCAGTAAAAAAAGTAAAGATGAAAAAGGGGTATTTAAAAAAGACAACATCAATGTTATTTGCCGGTTTGCTGTTCGCTTCCTGCGGTGAAGGGGACAAAAAGAAGCAGGATGAGCAGACTACCGGGGTTAAAGAGCAAAAAAAGGAAGAAAAGAAAAAGTTTCGCGATCAGCCCCTGGTAACAGATATATATACGGCAGACCCTTCTGCACATGTTTTTGAAGATAAATTGTATATCTACCCGTCCCATGACGTAGATGCGGGGATAGAAGAAGACGATTTCGGAGGACATTTCGATATGCGGGATTATCATGTGTTTTCTATGGATTCCGCAGGAGGAAAAGTAACAGATCACGGGGTGGCGTTGAGTGTGGAGGACGTTCCCTGGGCAGAGAGACAATTATGGGCCCCGGATGCTGCAAGGAAAGGAGATACCTATTACCTGTATTTCCCGGCAAAAGATAAGGAAGGCGTGTTTCGTATAGGAGTTGCGGTTTCCGATGCTCCTTCGGGACCTTTTAAGGCGGAAAACGAACCGATGAAAGGGAGCCTGAGCATTGATCCGGCCGTATTTCAGGATGATAATGGTGAATACTATATGTATATCGGGGGAATATGGGGAGGTCAGTTGCAGAACTGGAGAACCGGAAAATACGACCACGACACAAAAAGCCCTTACGATAACGAACCTGAAGATAACGAACCGGCTATTGGCCCGAGAGTGGCCCGCCTGAGTAAGGATATGCTACAATTTGACGAGGAACTTAAAGAGATCGAAATCCTGGATAAAGAGGGAAATCCCATTTTGGCCGGAGATCATGACAGGCGGTTTTTCGAGGCTGCGTGGGTGCACAAGTATAAGGATAAGTATTATTTCTCCTATTCTACCGGAGATACACATTTTATTGCTTACGCCATAGGCGACAGCCCATACGGGCCTTTCGTGTACCGGGGGAACATTCTTAACCCGGTTGAAGGATGGACCAATCATCATTCCATCGTGGAATTCGAAGGGCAATGGTATATTTTTTATCACGACACCGAGCTGTCCGGAAAAACGCATTTGCGTAATATAAAGATGAGTAAACTCAGGCACCGTGAAGACGGGACCATAGAGACCATAAACACGGTGACGGAATAGCCTGAAAACTGGCGCTTGAGGAAGAAAACGCCCCGGCTTGTTTTAGGGAACAGGCCGGGGTGTTTTTGGTTATTTGAAACCGGTTAGATTTTATTGTTCATGGCATATACCATCCCCTGTTCCAATCCGCGTATTTCCGCGAGTCCCTTTAGGCGGCCTATAAGCGAATAACCGGAGTAGTGCTCCCTTCCTTCTTCCAGCGAAAAAAGGGCCCCGTGATCCGGTCTCATAGGCAGGGAAATATTCCTTTTGTTCATCAGCTGAAGTATTTTGTAAACAACAGTCTCCATCGGGGCATCTCCGCCCAGGTGTTCGGCTTCTTTGAATACGCCTTCCCTCTCTTTTTCCACACTTCGAAGATGAAGGAAATGTATACGATCGCCATGCTTTTCCAGGATACGTACCAGGTCGTTGTCCGGGTTGGCCCCTAAAGATCCGGTGCAGTAACATAACCCGTTCGCGTTGAGCGGTACGGCTTCCAGTACTTTTTCTATATCTTTCTCAGAACATACGATACGCGGGAGCCCGAGTACGGAAAAAGGCGGGTCGTCCGGATGTATGGCCAGTTTCAGGCCAAGTTTTTCGGCTACGGGGGCAACTTCACTTAAAAAGTAGCGGAGGTTTTCCCTCAATTTACTGTCATCAATGCCTTCGTATTGTTTGAGCAGGTCCAGGACTTTTTGCGGGGTAAAGTTCTCTTTACTGCCCGGAAGTCCCAGTAAAACCGTATTAAAAAGATTCTGTTTTTCCTCTTCGGATAATCGGTTACCATAGGCGGTAGCGCTTTCTTTTTCTTCATCCGAATAGTCGTTCCCGGCTCCGGGTCTTTGCAGGAGAAAAAGATCAAAAAAGACAAAGGCATCCTTTTCAAACCGGAGGGTCTTTGTGCCGTCCCGGTTCACAAACATCGTGTTGGTCCGTATCCAGTCGAGTACAGGCATAAAATTATAGGTAATAACCTTAAGCCCGCAGGAAGCAATATTTTCCAGGCTCTTTTTGTAATTATCTATATATGCTTCGTAATCGCCGCTTTTTCGCTTAATATCTTCATGGACCGGAAGACTTTCTATGACAGTCCATTCCAGTCCCTGGGCGTGTACTGTGGAGAGTCGGTCTTTTATGGCCTCAACGGTCCATACGTCTCCAACGGGAATTTCATGCAATGCGGTGACGACCCCGCTGGCTCCTGCCTGTTTTATTTCCTGCAGGCTAACGCCGTCGTGCGGTCCGTACCATCGCATGGTTTGCTGCATTCGTATCATATAGCTTTATGTTATCTGGTTGGGAAACCACTATTTTGAAAAATGTATTCCGGGTAGTTGTACTATCCCTGGCCTGCCCTCCCGTTAATTTCTTTATTCTGTTACTTGTCTGTCGGAGATACCTTAAAAGCCGATACTGTTTCCGCCGTCTACCGGCAATACGGTTCCTGTGGTGAATTTGGATTCGGAAGTGGCGTAATAGAAGACCGCATCGGCGATATCCGAAGGCTCACCCAATGTTCCCATAGGAGTCCGGGAAAGCACCTTGTTTTTTCGTTCCGGGTCATTGTCCAGGGCTTTGGAAGACATCTTGGTTTTTATGAACCCCGGCGCCACGCAATTAACACGGACACCAAATGGTGCCAGCTCTACGGCCATAGCCCTGGTCATTCCTTCAATAGCGGTTTTACTGGCCGAGTAGGCGATCACTTTTGGTATGCCGTACTGCGAGGTCATAGAGCTGATGTTTACAATACTCCCTCCTCCGTTTTCCTTCATTACCTTTACGACTTCCCGGCTCACGGAAAATACACTGAATACGTTGGTGTGAATGATGGATTGAAAATCTTCGTCGGTAACGTCCAGGAATTCCTTTTTCATATTAATTCCCGCATTGTTTACCAATATATCTATAGGAGAATCTTTGGCAATACCTTTTATGAGTTCCGGAATGCCTTCCAGGTTATTCAGGTCAAATATGGCCGGAACGGCAAGTTCTCCGATCTCTTTGCAGGCAGCTTCTGTTTTTTCACGGTTTCTGCCCACGATATATGTTTTGATACCGTTGTCGCATAATTTCTTTGCCGTAGCATAACCCAGCCCGGAATTTCCCCCGGTCACAATAGCAGTTTTAGTCATATTTCCAATATTTTTTATAGTTTATCCGGCATTTCCGGTAGTTGTTTTACGTAAAAAAGGCCTTGTTTAGAGGCTTTTGTAATATTCCGGGATGCATTGGGATTGTAAAATAAACGAAAAAAAGTCCCTTTTCAAAATATTTTATGCAATCGGTTGCGTTTTTCTGTTCCGATAAAGAAGATATTCACAAATAGTGTTTTTTGGTTGTACAGATCCAACAGAGAAACACGTTTGTTATGCTTTTCTTTTTGGTGTCCTGAGACGTTGAAATCTGAAAAATTCTCACTTAAACTTTTCTGGAAGAATCCCGGACAATGATCTCTGTGGGGAGAACGGTAATTTCCGAGACCGTATCTTCGTCATCTTCCGCGGCATGCAGTAAAATACGCTGGGCGGAGATCTGGCCCATTTTTATGGCAGGGTGGGTCACGGTAGATAGGGCGGGTTCGACTATCGATGCAATGGGATCGTCATTAAAACCGATAACAGCCAGTTCTTCCGGAATTTTTATTCCCCTTTTTTTTGCATACATGATGGCGCTGACCGCAGCCGTGTCGTTGGCCGAGAAAATGGCGTCGGGAGGTTGGGGCAGGTCCAGTAAATTACGCGTTGCCTTTTCTCCTTCCCCGAAACTCAGGGATTTAAAACTTACGATGAGGTTATTGTCCACCGGAATGTTATGATCTTTCAGGGCATCCAGGTACCCTTTTTTCCGTTCCCGGTATACGTTTCGGTGCTGTGCACCGGCAAAATGGGCAATGTGCCTGCAACCTTGCTCTATAAGGTGCTGGGTTGCTTTATATCCTGCGGAGTAATTGTCTATGATGACCTTGTGTATATCCAGTTCATCCGGAACGCGATCTACAAATACGATAGGGATCCCCTGGTCCGTGAATTGGCGAAGGTGTTCCAGTTTACGTGTTTCCATGGAAAGAGAAACGATAAGGCCGCTGATCCGGCTGTTGTATAGCGTCTGCGCATTTACGACTTCGTTTTCATACTTGTCGTTGGACTGGCTTATAATAACGTTGTATCCGGATTTTCTTGCCGTTTCCTCGATACCGCTTATCAATGACGACACAAAAGGCCTGTTGATACGGGATATCATAATGCCAATGGTCTTACTTCTGTTATTCCTGAGGCTTGCAGCCAGGGAATTAGGTCGGTATCCCATTTCCTTGGCCACTTTCTTTATGAGATGGGTTGTATTCTTACTGATACTTTCGTGGTCATTCAGGGCCCGTGATATGGTAGAAGGAGAATACTTGAGTTTTTTCGCTATATCGTAAATGGTGATTTCCTTTTTCGCTTTCATGTTTATTGTTTAGTGAGATCAACCGGTTTCCGATTACCGGCTTTACCTGTTTTCCGGATAAGATCACCTGGAAGGAAAAGTGCTTAAAGCCATCAAATATACGGAATTACACCCAATGATATATAAAAACCGCCTAAAGCGAAAATGATTTCGGATCGGACAATAAACAAGTAGACCGGCTATGGAAATATGATTGCCTTTCTTTTCGGATTGAGATATATTTAATTTTTTTAACGGAAAAATGTATATTTGATCCACAATCGATTGCAAAACGATTTTGTAGTAAAAAATTTGTCAGATTAAAAGTTATGGTTATTTTTACCATATCTTATAGTTATATTTACTATAAGATCTTTTTTAGGGATTTGGCAGGATAATAATACAGTAAACCAATCTTAAAGTATGTATTGGATAGGATATGATGTGGGGAGCTCTTCGATAAAGGCTTCTCTTGTCGAGGCCGGTAGTGGCAGGGTAGTTGGAGTGACACAACAGCCGGATAACGAAATGCCCATAACCTCTCTGGAACCGGGTTGGGGAGAACAAGACCCGGAAATGTGGTGGGATAATTTGTGTAAAGCCACCGCAAAACTGATGAAGCAAACGAAAGCTGACCCGTTAAAGATTGCCGGAATAGGGGTTTCCTACCAGATGCATGGGCTGGTCATTGTAGATAAGGAATTAAAAGTCCTTCGCGATTCTATAATCTGGTGCGATAGCCGGGCGGTAGATACCGGGAACCGGCTTTTTGGAAAGGCCGGTGAAGAGAAATGCCTGGACAGGTTGCTTAATTCTCCCGGTAATTTTACCCTTTCCAAACTGAAATGGGTAATGGATAACGAACCGGAGATATATGAAAAAATATACAAATTCCTGCTTCCGGGAGATTATATTGCCCTGAAACTTACAGGGGAATGTACTACAACGCCTTCCGGACTTTCCGAGGGGATCACCTGGGATTTTAAAGATAACAAACCTGCCCTGTGGCTGCTCGAAGAGGCGGGTATAGACGCTTCCCTGTTGCCTGAAGTGGTGCCAACTTTTTCCGGACAGGGAAAGCTTACCGAAGAAGCCTCGCGCGAACTGGGACTGAAAGCAGGGGTTCCTTTGCTGTATCGTGCAGGAGACCAGCCGAATAACGCACTATCCCTTAATGTTTTCAATCCCGGGGAAATAGCGGCTACCGGTGGGACATCCGGAGTAGTGTATGCCGTAAGCGATGTAACCCGTACCACCGAAGGGACCCGCATCAATAACTTTGTACACGTCAATCATAAACCGGAGCTTCCCCGTATCGGTAAATTACTGAACATTAACGGGGCAGGCATATTATATCGCTGGATGAAAGACCAGGTGTCCGCCGGAACACTTACCTATAACGAAATGAATCAAATGGCGGCGACCGTTCCGGTCGGGGCTGCCGGACTCCGGATATTGCCTTTCGGGAACGGATCGGAACGTATGCTGAACAACGCCAACATAGGAGCAGGAATACACAACCTGAACTTTAATATTCACGGACAGCAACACCTGTATCGCGCAGCCCTGGAAGGGATTGCTTTTTCTTTTGTCTATGGCATAGGCGTACTGGAGAATGACGGCGTAGAACTGACTGCTATTAAAGCCGGAGGGGACAACCTGTTCCGGTCCGAACTGTTTTCACGTACCATAGCTACCTTGGTAGACAGAGAGATCCGTATCGTGGATACCACAGGGGCCGTAGGTGCCGCGCGCGCGGCGGGGTATAGCTATGGCGACTTTAATACTTTCGGAGATGCTTTCTCCGGTGATGAATACGTAGCAACCTACACTCCTCTTAAAGATAAAGAGACGTACCGGGAGGCTTATGAATCGTGGAAAGAAGCCTTGTCCAAAGCGCAGCAATAGCCCTGGAGTTACAGACAGACCAAAACAAAACAGCTAACACCTGACACCGAAGTATAACATAATTAATGCAAGAAAAAAATGATAACATTAGGAGAGAAAGAGTATTTTAAAGGAGTAGGGAAAATAAAGTTTGAAGGAGCTTCTTCCCGCAATCCGTTGGCATTCAAATACTATGATGAAAATCAGGTCGTGGGAGGCAAGACCATGAAAGAACATTTCCGATTTGCCGTGGCTTACTGGCATACCTTTACCGGAACCGGGGGAGATCCTTTCGGAATGGCAACCAAAAATTTTCCCTGGCTGGAGGCGGCAGACGCGAAGCAACAGGCTAAAGACAAAATGGATGCCGCTTTTGAGTTTATTACCAAACTGGGTGTTCCTTACTATTGCTTTCATGATTTTGACCTGATCGCAGAAGGGGACAGCCTGGCGGAATCGGAAAAGAGATTACAGTTTATATCCGACTATGCCCTGGAAAAGCAGAAAGCATCCGGGGTAAAACTGCTATGGGGTACTGCAAACTGTTTCAGTCACCCGAAATATATGAACGGGGCGATCACCAACCCGGATTTCAATGTCCTGGCACAGGCCGGGGCCCAGGTGAAGAATGCGTTGGATATTACCATTAAACTCGGAGGTGAGAATTATGTGTTCTGGGGAGGTAGAGAAGGTTATATGTCGCTTTTAAATACCGAAATGAAAAGGGAACAGGAGCACTTTGCCACTTTTCTGCATATGGCGAGAGATTACGCCCGTAAACAAGGGTTTAAAGGTAAGTTCTTCATCGAACCCAAGCCTATGGAGCCGACTAAGCACCAGTACGATTTTGACGCCGCTACCGTACTCGGTTTTCTTACCAAATACGACCTCCTGGACGATTTTAAACTGAACCTGGAGATAAACCATGCCACCCTGGCACAACATACTTTTGAGCACGAATTACAGGTGGCGGCAGACAATAACCTCCTGGGGAGTATTGATGCCAACCGCGGAGATTACCAGAATGGTTGGGATACCGATCAGTTCCCGGTGGATGTATTTGAGCTCACCCAGGCCATGCTCGTTATCTTACAGTCCGGAGGCTTCCAGGGCGGAGGTGTTAATTTCGATGCCAAGACCAGGAGGAACTCTACCGATCTCGAAGATATTTTCTATGCGCATATTGGAGGGATGGATGCTTTTGCACGTGCCCTGGTTGCTGCACAGAGGATTCTGGAGGATTCGGAATACCTGGCATTGCGCAAAGAACGTTACAGTTCTTTTGACTCGGGTGACGGTAAGGTTTTTGCCGACGGGATGACTTCTCTCGAAGAATTATACCGGTATGCCGAGGAACACCAGGACATCAAACAACAAAGCGGAAAACAAGAGTTCTTTGAGAATCTGATCAATCAATATATTTAAGTCTGTATATCCGGAACGGGAACAAACAGATTGCTCCCGTTCCGGAACAGCTAACCAAAAACCGGAATTATGGAACAACTGGACTGGATTGTCATAGGAATATACTTTGTACTTCTCCTGGGTATAGCTGCCTGGGTGATGAGCAAAAAACAAAAAGACACAAAAGATTACTTTCTCGCCGGCCGGAACGTAGGATGGTTCGTCGTGGGGGCATCTATTTTTGCATCCAATATAGGTTCAGAGCACCTGGTAGGGCTTGCCGGGGCAGGTGCTGACAGCGGTATGCCCCTGGCACATTACGAATTACACGCCTGGATCGTGCTACTTCTCGGCTGGGTGTTTTTGCCCTTCTACGCCAGGAGCGGGGTATTTACCATGCCCGAATTCCTGGAAAGGAGGTACAGCCCCAAAGCCAGGTGGTTTTTATCCATTCTCTCCCTGGTAGGATATATACTGACCAAAGTTTCCGTATCTATCTACGCGGGGGGAATTGTTTTCCAGTCTTTACTGGGAATAGATTTCTGGACCGGGGCAATACTCACCCTTGTCATTACCGGGGTGTATACCGTAGTAGGTGGTATGAGTGCCGTGGTGTATACGGAGACCCTTCAGACCTTTGTCCTTATTGGCGGGGCGCTGGCCGTAACCTTTATAGGGCTTAATCACGAAGCTATCGGAGGATGGTCCGGACTTAAGGAGATCGTGGGGAGTGAACACTTTAATATGTGGCGTCCCGCCGATGACCCCCGGTATCCGTGGACGGGAATGGTATTCGGAGGTGCCATCGTAGGGATATGGTACTGGTGTACGGACCAGTATATAGTGCAGCGGGTGCTGACCGCAAAAAATGTCAAAGAGGGCAGAAGAGGTGCCATATGGGGCGGTTTTTTGAAAATTCTTCCCGTTTTTCTTTTCCTGGTTCCCGGGATGGTGGCTTTTGCACTCAGCAAACAGGGAGTATTGCAGTACGACAATGCCAATGAAGTATTACCTACAATGGTAAAAACCCTGCTCCCGGCGGGAATACGGGGGCTTGTCGCTGCCGGATTACTGGCGGCTCTTATGAGTTCCCTGGCGTCGGTATTCAATTCCTGCTCTACGTTGTTTACCATAGACATTTACAAAAAATTAAAACCGAATGAGAGTGAGACCAAGTTGCTCCGCATAGGGAAAATAGCAACAGGTTTTATCGTTATCCTCGGATTCGCATGGATACCCGTTATGAAAAATGCCCCGGGAACACTATATGACTACCTGCAATCCGTCCAGTCTTATATAGCACCACCGATTACCGCGGTATTCCTTCTCGGGATCCTTTCTAAAAGGATCAATGCCAAAGGAGCCATGGCAACCCTGTACATCGGGTTCGGGATCGGGCTTTTCAGGTTAATCCTGGACACCGTAGTAACCTTTAACCCCGGACACGAATTCTCCGGTGTATTGGGCGACATTATAGCCATACCGTTCTCGCATTTCGCCATCGTTATCTTTGTTATCTCTATTTGTATCCTCGTGGGGGTAAGCTTATCTTCTGCAAAACCCTCTGCCGAACAGGTGGAAGGACTCGCCCTGGGTACATTGACAGCAGAGCAGAAAGCGGAAGTAAAAAACAGCTACAGTTGGGTAGATGTAGTTGCTTCTGTGCTTATCGTAGTAATTATTACAGCAATCATGGTGTACTTTACAGGGTAATGACTTAGACAGTTTCTATGAAATTTTTGTGTTATCCTATGGTTATTAAGTTATTGCGTGTTGACTAAATAACTCAGTAACCTAATAACCATGGCAATTTCATTGCCTTTCTAAACCTCCGGGCTGCAAGTCCGGAGGTTTTTCTCTTTTATTCTATAATCTCCACTTTCATTCTTACACTTTCATAAGGCCATTCGCGGTCGTCTGTGGGCAGGTCACAGATCTTGTCCACTACATCCATGCCCTGGGTAACACGACCGAAGGCAGTGTAATTTCCATCCAGGTGATACGCTCCGGGGCTTTGTACCACAATAAAAAACTCGAAGGGTGATGCCAGTTTGTGCGGATTGTCCACCTCATCGCTGCTGGGCATGGATACTATACCACGGTGGTGTTTAAAACCTTTTCTCGTATCCGGAGGGAGCAGGTACCTTCCTATGTCCGTACGCTTGCTGGAAGTCATGCGGCTGTCGGAATTTCCACCCTGAATGATGAAATTTTTTACTACCCGGTGAAAGTAAGTGCCATCAAAATATCCCTTTTTGGTCAGGTAGATAAAATTGGAACGGTGATAGGGAGTTTCCCGGAACAGTTCTATGATAATATCGCCGTATTTCGTAGATATTTTTACCTTGTTTTCTTTGTGCTTTTTATTGTATTCGAAAAAGAAGGGGATAGCGTTATCGTCATTCAATACAATAGTGTCTTCCGTCTTTACATTTTTGGGAATACTGTCTTTTTTGGAGATCGTGTCCGTTTCGGCTTTTTTGTCCGTCGTAGTGTCCGCCTCGTTTTGCTCCGTAGCCTGGCGATCTTTCCCCTCGGATTTTTTAGCTTTTTCTTGGCACCCGGTTAAAAATATAAGTAGTATTATTGTAAAAAGACTCAGAGTATTACGTAACATGAATTTTGATGAATTTTTAGAGTTAGTCCCAAAAATAAAAAATCTACCCTTACCGGGACAGGAATCCCAGTATAAAATGGCTTCCATTCCGGCAAAAGAATTACGCGAAGTGGACCTTTCCCTGAAAAATCCCAGGAAAGCCGGCGTTATGGCCTTATTCTATCCTGATAACAGGTACAAAACCAATATAGTACTGCTCCTTCGTAAGAAATATGAGGGAATACACTCCAACCAGGTTGGTTTTCCCGGGGGGAAGATGGAGGAGGAAGATACTGATATCCGGATAACAGCCCTCAGGGAAACGCAGGAGGAGGTGGGGGTTTCCCCGGAAAATATAAAGATTGTCCGGGCGCTGACAACACTATATGTGCCCCCGAGTAATTTTCTGGTGCACCCTTTTCTGGGCGTATCGGAAGAAACCCCGTCATTTCTGCCCCAGGAAGAGGAAGTGGAAGAACTTATAGAAGTGCCGCTGGAATATATACTCGATGACAATCTCGTAGCCCGGAAAACCATTGTTACTTCTTATGCCACTAATGCGGATGTACCGTATTTTAATTTTAGCGGATACACGGTTTGGGGCGCTACCGCAGCCATGCTGAGTGAAGTAAAAGACCTGTTGGGGATGGCACTTGTTTGAACACAGCTACTGTCTATAGGAAAAGATAATAATATAAATGTATATTTTTGTAAGGCCGGCTGTTGTCGTAACCTTTAAAATTTAATGACCAGTACATGGGATTATTCAAAAAAAATCCTTTCGGACATATTCTGTTCCTGAAAAAATGGTTGATCAGGGTATTCGGGGTGCTTACTCACCGCAGGTACCGCGGATTCAATGAACTTCAGATCGAAGGTTCGGAGATCATCAAGGAACTGCCGGATGCCGGTGTGTTGTTCGTGGCCAATCACCAGACTTATTTTGCCGATGTAGTGGCTATGTTCCACGTGTTTAACGCAAGTCTTACTCACAGGGTGGATTCCATAAAGAACGTAGGGTATATCTGGAATCCCAAACTCAATATCTATTATATAGCTGCAAAGGAAACCATGCGTGCCGGGCTTTTTACGAGGATAATGGCCTATGCGGGGGCCATTACCGTAGAACGTACATGGCGGGAAAAAGGAAAGGAAATACAGCGGGGTGTAAATCTGCAGGATACGGAGAACATAGGGAAAGCCCTGGAAGACGGCTGGGTGATCACCTTCCCCCAGGGAACTACAAAACCCTGGAAACCCATACGAAAGGGAACAGCACATATTATTAAGCAATACAAACCCATGGTGATCCCGGTAGTTATAGACGGTTTCCGAAGATCTTTCGACAAAAAGGGAATATGGGTGAAGAAGAAAGGAATATTACAGTCGATGGTTATCAAAGAACCACTGCAGATAGATTACGAAAATGATAGTGTGGAGCAAATTGTGGAGCAACTGGAATATGCCATCGAACAGCATCCGTCCTTCCTTAAAGTAATCCCGGAAGAAGCATTGGAAATGGAAGAAACCCTGAATGAAAAACGTAGGTGGAGTTATAAAGAAGGAGATTAGGGATAGTATACGGACGGAAAAACAGAAAAAAGATAGGGAAATATTATGGCCGTAAATCCGGCTAACTAACTCGATTCCGTAAAATTAACACTAACATGAAGCAAAAACTACGTGTGTCCGCATTTCTGTTTTTATCGGTAGGAATGCTTTTTGCACAGAAAAAATCTCTTACTACAGACGATTTCGACAGTTGGAGGTCTATTGAAAAACGACAATTGTCCAATAACGGAAATTATCTCGTATACGAATACAATGCAGGTAACGGAGACGGCGCCCTTGTTATTACCCATACCGGTACCGGTGTGTCCGATACTATTGCCAGGGGGGCAGATGCCCGTATCAGCGGCAACAGTTCTTTTGTGACTTTCCACATAAAACCTCCTATGGCACTCCGTAGAAAAGCGGAAACCGCGAAATGGAAAAAGGATAAACTTCCGGTAGATTCCCTCGGAGTTTATATTCTCAAAACCGGGGAAATACAAAAATACCCGGATGTAAAGAATTTTAGCATCCCGGTGGAAGGAGGGGATTGGCTGGCATATAAAACTGTAGTGACATCCGGAATCCAAAAGGAAAATGATACGGCTACGGCTTCCAAAAAGAAAGAAAAAGATACGCTGGTGGTTGTTCGGAATCCGCTGAAAAAAGACAGTATCGCATTTCGGAGTGCCAAATCTTTTACCTGGGCCCGTAAGGCAAATAAATTATTGGTGGGAACTGAACAGAAAGACAGCACGGTTACCAGGGTAGCAGTAGTGTATTTTGATGCGGATACTCAAAATGCCGATACCCTGTTTCACGATGAAGGTTCGGTAGAGAAAATCACCCTGGGACCTGCGGGAGAAAAACTGGGATTCCTCTATTCACCGGATACCACCAAGATAAAAATATACGGACTTTACACGGGAAATAAGAAAAAGATTTCCGGGATCGAAATCAAAAATATCCGCAATATCCCGGACAACTGGGTTCCTTCACAGAACGGAAATATATTTTTCTCGGAAAACGGTAAAAGAATGTTTTTCGGGACTGCTTTTCGGGAAGACGAGCACCTGAAAGACACCCTGCTTAATAACGAACGGTCTTCCGTGGATATCTGGTCGTGGACGGATAAACGACTGCAACCGCAACAAAAAGCGAACCTGGCTAAAGACAAAAAGAAGAATTACCTCGCAGTATATGATTTTGATTCCGGAGATGCAATACAATTATCTGATAGTACGCTGGCCGATGTCACAGTATTGGACCATGGTGACGGAAAATATGTACTGGCCGAAGACGGGGATGCCTATCAGAGAGCTTCCTCCTGGACAGGGTTGTGGGTCAGGGACTTTTATGCAGTGGATTTGCAAACAGGAGCAAAGAAGCTTCTGGTGAAAGAGCAGGGCCGCATGTGGATTGGTCCTTCCCAGAAATACGCGGTGTATTACAACCGAAAAGACAGTATTTATTATTCCGTAAACCTGGAGAACAATGTCGAGGTAGCGCTTACCAAAGGTATTGATGTCCCTTTTTACGATGAAAGACACGACACTCCGAGTGAGCCTCGCCCATATGGTGTAGCCGGTTGGTCCAAAGGCGATAAAGCGGTTTTCATATACGACCGCTACGATATCTGGAAACTGGACCCGACAGGAAAGGCCAGGCCCGTAAGAGTTACTGAAAATGGGAGGGAGAACAAAACAGTATACAGGTATCTGCAATTAGATCCGGAAGAAAAATTTATAGATACCGGAAGGCAGGTATGGCTGTCCTCTTTTGAAGAAGTTACGAAAAAAGCCGGGTATGCCTTTGCGGATATAAACCGGGAAAAAATTCCTCAAAAGGTTTTGGAAGGAGATTACAGGTTTGGAACTCCCCGAAAAGCCAAAGACGAGGACAAAGTATTTTTTACCAGGGAAAGTTTTACGGATTATCCCGATGTATGGATAACTACAACAGCGCTAGATACTCCGAAAAAACTTACCGAAGCCAATCCGCAGCAAAAAGAATTTAAGTGGGGAAGTGTTTCACTGGTAGAATGGAAAAACTATGATGACGTGCCTTTGCAAGGCTTACTGTACAAGCCGGAAGATATGGAACCCGGCAAAAAGTATCCCGTGGTGGTATATTATTACGAACTGAATTCGGATACATATCACAGGCATTATATCCCGTCCCCCAGCAGGTCCACGATAAATAAGACTTTTTACACCAGTAATGACTACCTGGTGTTTGTGCCGGACATCGTGTATAAAGAAGGATATCCCGGGCAGAGCGCTTATGATTGTATTGTAAGCGGTGTGGAAAAACTTATTGCGGATCATCCTTATGTAGACGCTTCTAACATTGCCCTGCAAGGACAGAGTTGGGGAGGTTACCAGACCGCTTACCTGATCACCAGGACCAATATGTTTGCCGCAGCCATGGCAGGAGCCCCCGTAAGTAATATGACCAGCGCCTATGGCGGAATTCGCTGGCAGACGGGTATGAGCAGGATGTTCCAGTACGAACATACACAAAGTCGCATAGGCGGAAAACTTTGGGATAAACTGGATCTGTATCTGGAAAATTCTCCCCTGTTTTATGCCAATAAAGTAAATACGCCGTTGCTAATGATGCATAACGATGATGACGGCGCTGTGCCGTGGTACCAGGGAATAGAGTTTTTTGTGGCTTTGCGGAGGCTGGATAAACCCGTATGGATGTTGACCTACAACGGAGAACCCCATAACCTCAAAGGAAGTAGCTGGGGTAACCGGAAAGACCTTTCCATACGGATGATGCAGTTTTTCGATCATTACCTGAAAGGTGAAAAAGCACCGGAATGGATGGAAAAAGGCCGTCCTGCCCTGCAAAAGGAGTATAATAAGGGTTATTAAGTTCATAAATTATTGGGTTATTGGGTTGGGGTCATAGGCCTTAAACCTGGTAACCCAATAACTCCGATCACCAACTAAACCTCCAGTTGCTTTAGTTCCTTGTAATTCCTGTTGAGACGTCTAAGTAAAAAGCCGTAAAGAAGCAGGTAAATACCAAGACATATGCCTATGATAAGCGCAGTGACAAGTACAACAAAGAAGATGAGGATAAGGTGGTCGCTAAGTTGGGAATTCTGCTTGTAAACGTCCCATCCCCCATGTCCTTTGACATAAGCCAGGATGGAAGTACTTATTGAACTTACAGAAATGACGGCAAGGTTGAAAATAATGTAATGTTTTACCGTTTTTCTCGCTTTCAGAATAGAATCCATAAGCCCTTTTACAGAAGAAGTAGCGGATATTTTTTTGTAATTCATATAAAACCGGTAAACAAAGAAAAAGATAACCGGGTAAGTGATATACAACAAGACATCTATAAAAAGATAATTCATCTCCTCCATATAAGAAGGTGTGTAAAACAGGAATACCAGTCCGAGCGAAAGTTCTATCATACTTATAATGAATATCCATTTAACATTCGAAGAGGATTTTTTCCAGATCATTTTATAAATGTCTTCATAAGACAACTTCGGAAACGAGGCCTCTTTTTTCTTCCAGTCCTTTTTTAACAGCTCTAACTCATCCATAACTCTACGGGTTCAAAATAGTTCGTAACTTCGACTTTATCCGGTTCATTTTTACCCTGGCATTTACTTCTGTAATACCGAGGGTGTCGGATATTTCCTTGTAGTTCTTGTCTTCCAGGTACAGAAAGATCAAGGCTTTTTCCACGTCACTCAGTTGTTTTATGGCATCATACATTAATTTTAGTTGTACTTCCTCTTCATCATTGTATTCGCTTGCCTTAAGGTTAATGAGGATGTTCTCATAACTTTGTGTAGGCAGGTTTTTTTTTGATTTGCGATACAGTGTAATGGCAGTGTTCAGGGCAACCCGGTACATCCAGGTACTGAATTTAGCTTCTCCTCTGAATTTGGGATAGGCCTTCCAGAGTTGTATTGTTATTTCCTGGAACAAATCGTTGTGTTCATCCGGAGTTGAGGTATATAACCTACACACCTTGTGTACAATATTTTGGTTCCTTTCCAGCTCAGTAACGAAACTATGTTCCAGTTCTTTGTCCACTAATTAAAGTTATTTTATGATTAGTAGTACATCTCTAAAGATTGTTACAAAAATATGGGGAATAATATGAATCCCGGATACCGGACAAACGCTGTAATAACATGTTTCCGGGAGCCGGGATTTATAACAGATAGTGTGGGCCTTTATTTTCTGTAATCCAGCGCCGGTTCCCGCTGTCCCAGCATAGGAATATATTTAAAGTCGGCACCTCTATTTTCCAGGAATTCTTCTTTGGCCTTTTCGAGTGTCCCCGGGGTGGAAAACAGGTCTATAGCGGTAAGGGTCATGGACTTTGCCGCTATCATCATTCCCTTTTTACCAATACTCGTCCCTCCGGCGGCAACAGCCTGCCAGCTATGAGCGGGTGTTCCGGGCACCCAGGTTGCAGATCCCATACCTACGGTAGGGACGGTAAAGCTAACATCGCCTACATCCGTAGAGCCCCCGGGAGTCCCTGTTTCCTGGTATGGCATTACATTTTTGGCTGCGTCATAATTCACTTTTTCCAAGCCCAGGGTTTTGCCTATTTTTTCCGCAAAGGCTTTTTCTTCTTCCGTATAATCAAAACCTCCAACGGATACCAGGTTATCGTACATTATTTTTTGCAGGGTAAGGTTAGGCAGGAGCTCGTGCGTGCCACCTATCATTTCATATTCCATCGTGGTGCCTGTGCCTAGGGCGGCACCTTCGGCAGCTTTTACCATACGGTCAAAGATATCTACAACAACATCTCTTGTGGCATGCCTGGCATAATAATAAACCTCGGCAAAATCCGGGACCACGTTGGGGGCTTTTCCTCCACTGGTAATGACATAATGTATCCTGGCATCCGAAGGTACGTGTTCCCGCATCATGTTTACCATATAGTTCATGGCCTCTACCGCATCGAGGGCGGACCTTCCTTTTTCGGGAGCGGCAGCAGCATGGGCGGAAATACCGTGAAAACGGAATTTAGCTGATTTATTGGCCAGTGCAGCGCCTGCATTGGCGGCATTTACAGAGGAAGGATGCCAGTGGATAACGGCGTCTACATCGTCAAATGCTCCTTCCCTGACCATATAAACTTTACCGGACCCTCCTTCCTCTGCGGGACAACCATAAAAACGGATGGTCCCTTTAACCTTATTGTCTTCCAACCAGTTTTTAACGGCTATGGCCGCTGCAGTTGAAGCCGTGCCGAAAAGGTGGTGCCCGCAGGCGTGTCCCGCTTTTTCGTCCCGGGATTTTTTTTCGGGAACCGCTTCCTGCGATAGCCCGGGTAAAGCGTCATATTCCCCGAGGATACCGATCACCGGTCCGCCATTGTTATATTCGGCAATAAATGCGGTAGGTATTCCCGCTATACCTGTTTTTACGGAAAAACCCTCGTCCTTTAAGGTTTTTTGTAGTAGTGCCGAACTTTTTTCCTCCTGATATCCCATTTCGGCATACTCCCAGATAGATTGGGCAATATCGCCATAAAATGTACTCTTTTTGTCTAACTGGGAAAGTAATTTATCCGTGTTTTTTTGAGAGTAACATAGTGAACTAATTAATAAAAATGTTAATAGTGTAATGTTTGGTCTTTTCATAGTGAATTTTTTTGATATAAATTTAATATAAAAAGCAGGATGGCATAAGGAAGTGTAACGCATTTTTTAAAATATGTTGATTTTGTAATTTTTTTGAGGGAATAAATTGAATCTGTTCAATAATAAAGAGGCAGATAAGACTTACCTTTGTATTATAAATCTCAATTCTTTATAATGAATATTCCAAAGACCAGTTCTCCCAGGATCGTAATCATAGGCGGAGGTTTTGCCGGCCTTGAATTGGCAAAGCGCTTAGGGAAACAGGACGTCCAGGTGGTCATGCTGGATAAACACAATTATCACACATTTCAGCCATTATTATACCAGGTAACCACCGGAGGCCTGGAACCCGATTCCATTGCCTATCCCATTCGGAAAGTGCTGAAAAACTATCCGAATTCTTATTTCAGACTGGCCCATGTGGAGCGTATAGAACCGGAGAAGAAAACCATACATACGGATATAGGATTTATAACTTATGATTACCTGGTTATAGCTACGGGTTCCAGGACCAATTATTTCGGGAATAACAATATAAAGGAAAACGGAATGGCCATGAAGACCATCCCGCAGTCATTGAACCTTCGTAGCCTTATTCTCGAAAATTTTGAACAGGCGTTGCTTACCAATGACCTGGACAAGCGAAATGCCCTTATGAATTTTGTAATAGTGGGGGCCGGGCCTACCGGGGTGGAACTTGCCGGTGCCCTGGCCGAGATCAAGAAGGGAATCTTGCCTAAAGATTACCCTGACCTGGATATACGACAGATGCAGATAAACGTTATCCAGGGAACAGACAGGGTATTGGATGCCATGAGCCCGAAAGCTTCTAAAAAAGCCGAAGAATTTCTGGAAAAACTCGGGGTCAATATCTGGAAAAGCGCCTTTGTCACGGACTATGACGGCTATAAGGTAGCCACCAATACCGGGCTGTCTTTTGAAACGGAAACTCTCATATGGACTGCAGGAGTGGAGGGCGCAACACTGAAAGGTGTGGATGGGAAAGAATTGATTGCCAGGGGAAATCGTATTAAAGTGAACGAATTCAGCCAGGTGCAGGAATATGAAAATGTTTTTGCTATAGGAGATGTGGCCTATATGCCTACCGAGAAATATCCGGAGGGACACCCCATGATGGCCCAGCCGGCGATACAACAGGGAAAATTGCTGGGGAATAACCTGGTTAAATACATACAGGGTAAGCCTATGAAGCCTTTTCGCTATTTCGATAAAGGTTCTATGGCCACCGTAGGAAGGAATAAGGCGGTTGTAGATCTTCCACGATGGAAATTTCAAGGGGTTTTTGCCTGGTTTGTATGGATATTTGTGCACCTCTTTGCCCTGATAGGCTTTAAAAATAAAATGGTCGTATTTGTCAATTGGTTATATAACTATATCCGTTTTGACCGGGAAGCAAGACTTATTATCCGACCTTATAAAAAGAAGGGAAGGGAAGCGGCGATTAAGTGATAACTATCTCCGCGCTATTCTTTTTCCAGGTTTCTTGGGTGGTATTTATGAACTACTTCTGCCAGTTGAGACCTGTCTACATGCATATAAACTTCGGTAGTGGTAATACTTTCGTGCCCCAGCATTTGCTGAATGGCCCGGAGATCGGCCCCGTTTTGCAGTAAATGAGTGGCAAAGGAATGCCGGAAGGTATGGGGACTGATATTTTTTTTCAACCCGGATTTTTCCGCCAGGCGTTTGATAATGGTGAATATCATGGCGCGGGTAAGCTGTTTTCCTCTTCGGTTCAGAAATAACGTATCCTCATGCCCCTTTTGGGCTTTAATATGCACTCTTATTTCATTCCTGTACATGTTGATGAGTTTTTGTGTTACCGGTGCTATAGGTACAAAGCGCTGCTTATCCCCTTTACCGGTGACTTTTATAAAACCTTCGTCAAAGAACAGGTCCGATATTTTTAATGCCGTGAGTTCCGATACCCGGAGACCACAGCTGTACAAGGTCTCCAGCATAACCCGGTTACGTTCTCCTTCCGGGGTACTGAGGTCAATGAAACCGATGAGGTTGTCTATATCTTCCTGTGAAAGGGTGTCCGGCAATTTCCGGCCTATCTTTGGCGATTCTATGAGTTCCATCGGGTTGTCCTTACGGTAATCTTCGAAGATGAGGTAATTGAAAAAGCCGCGCAATCCGGAAAGTATCCTTGCCTGGGACCGTGCGTTAACTTCCATGGCTATTTCGTAGACGAATTGCTGAACGATTTCTGCCGTAATGGTAATGGGAGATTGTTTTATATTATGTGTGTCCAGGAAGAGAATAAGCTTCTTTACATCAAGCGAATAGTTTTCCAGGGAGTTGGCTGACAGCCCCCTTTCTATACGCAGGTAATGACCGTAATCTTTCAGTGCTTGTTCCCAGTTCACTTTGTAAATATAGCGGTTTTTGGAATATGGGAACATAACAGAGGAAGTATGCGGGGCAAACGCATTTTAAAATTCACACGGTTTGTTTCCGGTTTTTTAGTTTTGGAGTTCTGAGTTGAGGAGTTCTCCAAAATTATTAGTGTATTCCCCGATTTAGAATATATGACAAAATTTGTTTTGGGCAGATAAGGGATTGAATTGTCCTGAAGGAACACCTCCCCGGCCCCTCTATACCCCCCCAACCCCTCTCAAGAGGGGAGCTGTGACGTTTTTTAAATAGAAGAAGAGTAACTTTCCCCTTGAGGGGGGCAGAGGGAAAACTTAACGAAGTAATCAGAAATCGAAAAAAACTATGGATTTCTAATCCATCCAAAGTAATAGAGTTTCAACTCCGAACTCCCAACTCCAAAACTCATTAACTTTTCATCTACCCTAAGGGAGTAGGAAATAATAGGATGCTAATAAATATGTATTTTTATTCTATGGATCAGAAACTGTATTTCATCGCTATGGTTCCTCCGCCGGATGTCCGCGAGCGTGTCAGGGCGTTGAAAGAAGAATTGAAGAACAGGTTTGGGGTGAGGCACGCATTGAAATCCCCGGCGCATATTACCCTGCAAATGCCATTTCGGAGAGACCCGGCCGAAGAATCGGCCATGTCAGGTGTTTTGGAAGAGTTCGCTACGGGACAATTATCTTTCCCGGTGGGCCTATCCGGATTTGACAGTTTTCCGCCAAGAGTTATTTTTGTGAAGGTCAAAAATCACAAACCGATTAGGAGACTTTACGAAAGCTTGCGTAACGTGTTGTCGGACAGATTGAAATTTTCGGAGAAGGAAATGTCACATAAATTCCATCCGCATATGACCATTGTTACACGTGACCTTGATGAAGATTTATACCAGCAGGTCTGGCCCGAATACGAGTCACGGAAATTTGAAGCTTCTTTTACTGCCGGGAACATATGCCTGTTAAAGCACAATGGCAGGTTTTGGGATATTTATAAAGAGTTCGGCTTTACTCAAAAGTAAGATTGATAAATATGGCCCGGCTGTACATATTACTGATATTTCCGGTCCAGGGACTTGCCGGATTGTCGTCAGGTTTCAACTCGTCACTAAGGGCAAATACACCGCGAATAGACGGGGAAAATTTAAAGTAATACAGGTAAAAATCAATACCGAATCCCACTTCGTAGTAATACGCCTGTTTTTTCATCCGGAATTTGCCCTCCCGGTTATCTTCCCTGCTGCTTTCATTACTCCCCAGGTTCATGGAAGAGGAAAACCCACCAACTATATAGGGCTTGATGTTCCCCATACGTTTGGTGCCCACTTTCAGGAGTAAAGGAACATGTATATAGGTCGATTTTACTTCCCGAAGGCCATCCGGTTCGCTAAAAGTACCATCATCATTATAAAAACCAGGAAAATAGAGGTCTCTCTGGGTGTAGTACAGCCCGGGTTCCAGGCGAAGGTTCATATAATCGTTTATGCGAAGGTCTCCTATGAGCCCCACATTGAAACCTATGGTTTTGTTTACCTGTACGTCCCTGAGATCCTGCTGGGAGTCGTATTCGTTGTAATCAAATTTAAAATCGTATTGGTTGACTCCCAGGAAATACCCCCAATGGAGTGGTTGTTTGTCAAAATTCTCCAGGTTTATTATCGGGTTTTCATTCAACTGGGAAAAGGCGCTATAGCTGCACAGGGTCAGCGCCAGGGCACAAAGTAGAGTCTTGTTCATACGGTTAAAGTTTCCGGATTGTTATGGTATAACATGACTTTTTATTTAGATGCTACATATATGGTAGCTACCCCAAGAGTCTGGGGATGGTGTTTTACTTTTATAAACCCGATTTTTGCCAAAATATTGTTCAGTTTTTCTCCATGAGGAAAAACAGAGGCGGATTCGGACAGGTAAGCGTAAGCGGAACGGTCTTTGGAAAAGACTTTTCCGATAAGAGGCAGAATGTGTCTGGTGTATAGATTATAGCCCTGTTTATAAGGTGTTCTGGTGGGGACGGAGGTCTCTAATATCACGAAACAACCACCAGGCCTCAGAACCCTTAAAATTTCGGCAAGGCCTTTTTGCAGGGTTTCAAAATTCCTTACGCCGAATGCTACGGTTACAGCGTCAAAAGAATTGTCTTCAAACGGAAGGTTTTCGCTGTCACCAAGAACCATCTCAATGGTATCGTCCAGTTTTTTTTCCGCAATTTTTCTTTTCCCTACTTCCAGCATGCCCGAAGATATATCAAGACCCACGATCTTTTTGGCTCCTGTCTGCGCCAGGTTAATGGCCAGGTCCCCCGTTCCCGTGGCTATATCCAGAACGGTTTCCGGTTGGATATCTTTAACGATCTGTACCACCTTTTTTCGCCATTTTATATCAATACCGAAAGAAATAACCCTGTTCAGTCCGTCGTATTTCCCCGAAATAGTGTCGAACATTTGAGTAACCTGTTCCTTTTTTCCCAGCTTGGAATCTTTGTAGGGAGTAACATTTTCTGACATCAAAAAAATTTTTGACAAAGATACGATACAAAGTTAGAAGTACGAAGTACGAAGTTGGAAGTGGGGGGCGGAATATCATATCGGGTTGCAGGCGGGAAATGAAAAAGCCACGGATCAGTCGTTAAATTCGTGGCTTTTTCTTTTTCTATAAAAATGTCAGGTCCCGGAAGTTATGCCAGGGCCTCTTTTATTCGCTTTAGTGCTTCTCTGAGTTCCTCTTCGGAAGCCGCGTAAGATATACGGATGCAGTTCGGGTTTCCGAAAGCTTCTCCTGTTACGGTGGCTACATTAGCTTCTTCCAGCAGGTAAAGGGAGAAGTCGGAAGCGTTTTCTATCATCTTCCCTTTTAAAGTTTTTCCGAAGAAAGCGGATATATTAGGGAAAACATAGAAAGCTCCTTCGGGTACATTAACCTGGAATCCGTCGATCTCGCTGAGAAGTTGCAGTACCAGGTCCCGTCTTTTGTGAAATTCATCGATCATGTACTGTATCTTGCTTACCGGTGCTTCCAGGGCGGTAATGGTGGCCCTCTGGGCTATACAGTTGGCACCACTGGTTATTTGTCCCTGCATTTTGTTGCACGCACGGGCAACCCATGAAGGTGCACCGATATACCCGATACGCCATCCGGTCATGGCGAAGGCTTTGGATACGCCGTTTACGGTAACCGTTCTGTCGTACATACCGTCTATAGTTCCGATGCTCACATGACCGCCGGTAAAATTGATGTGTTCGTATATCTCGTCAGATACTACATATATCTGCGGATGTCTTCTCAAGACTTCGGCCAGGGCTTCTAATTCTTCTTTGCTGTAGACAGAACCACTCGGGTTACAGGGAGAACTGTACCACAACATTTTGGTTTTCGGTGTAATGGCTGCTTCCAGTTGCTCCGGGGTCATTTTAAAGTCGTTCTCTATGGAAGTGGGAACTTCAACCGGAACACCTTCTGCGATCTTTACGATATCGGAATAACTCACCCAGTAAGGGGCGGGAAGTATCACTTCATCACCGGGATTGATCATTACCAGTGCTATGTTGGCCAGCGATTGTTTTGCCCCTGTAGAAACCACTATTTGATCGGGTTTGTAGGTAAGGTTGTTATCGCGTTTGAATTTAGTGATGATCGCATCCTTCAGATCGGCATAACCGTCTACGGGCGAATAACTGTTATAGTTGTCGTTAATGGCCTGTATTGCGGCTTCTTTTATAAAATCGGGAGTGTTGAAGTCGGGTTCTCCCAGGCTCAGTCCGATGATATCCTTTCCTTCTGCTCTGAGTTCCCTGGCTTTAGCTGCCATGGCCAGTGTGGCGGAAGTAGACATGTTCAGGATTCTTTCAGATAGCTTTTGTTCCATGAGTTGTTGTTCCATCTGTCGTATAAGTTCTTAATTGTAAATATACACGGGTTTTTTACCCAATGCTTTCAGGTGTTTAAAGTGCGAAATTATAGCTTTTCTGGTAGATTCGTACTCATAATAAGGCAAATTAAATTCGTTGGCGGTCTGTTTAACAATTTTAGCAATATTTGTGTAATGTATATGGCTGATACTGGGAAAAATATGATGTTCAACCTGGTGATTGAGCCCCCCGGTAAACCAGTTTACAACCCTGTTCCTGGTAGAGAAATTGGCAGTGGTAAACAGCTGGTGAATGGCCCAGGTATTTTTCATGGTGCCTGTTTCGTCCGGCATCAGGGTTTGGGTATCTTCGACAATATGGGCCAGTTGAAATACAATGCTCAAAATAAGTCCGGCAGTATAGTGCATCATAAAGAACCCGATGAGGATCTTCCACCAGGCAATGTCCAGCACCAGCATAGGGAGTACTATCCACAAAGAAATGTAAATGAGTTTACTGATAATAAGTACACTCCACTGTTTTACCGGGCTTTGGAGCTTGCCATAGGATAGTTTCCGCTTTAAATACCGTCGCATTTGCCGTATATCGGTTGTTATGGCCCAGTTTATGGTGAGCAATCCGTACAGGAATATGGAATAATAATGCTGGAACTTGTGAAACCTGCGCCATTTGGCATGTTCGGAAAACCGGATGATCCTGCCGGCATCCAGGTCCTCGTCATGTCCGTGAATGTTTGTATAGGTATGGTGTAGCACATTATGCTGTACCCTCCAGTTATACACATTGCCTGCCAGGATATAGATACTGGCCCCCATAAGGTTGTTTATCCAGGGTTTGGACGAATAGGAACCGTGATTGCCATCGTGCATTACGTTCATTCCTACTCCTGCCATTCCAATGCCTATGACCACGGTCAGTAATAATTGCAACCATTGGTTGATGTCGAGGGTAAGGATGATGAAATAGGGAGTGAGAAAAATGGAAAACATAATAATGGTCTTCAGGTAAAGTTTCCAGTTTCCCGTTCTCTTTATGTTGTTTTCCTTAAAATAAGCATTGACCCTTTTATTCAGTGTCCTGAAAAAATTTTGTGTGTCCTTCCTTGAAAATCTTAGTGTCTCGTTTTCCATTAAAATAATATGTTCTAAATAGTGTTCTATGGAACTTCCTTTAAGTGATACCAGTCGTTTCTGTTTTACCAGGTGTTATTATCTTACAATATTTTTAAGGGATTCTTATCTTAAAAAAGTTATTCTGAGTATTAACCCCGGTTAAAAACAACCCTTTACGAATCTTCAAAAATAACCAATTCGTCACAGATGATGTGTATAAGGAGGCTACAAATTTTAGTTTTGCTTATTTTTGCCCAAAATACAATCCATGTCCTTCGAAGTAATTCTGAAATATTTTCCCGGGCTCCCGGAAGAACAGGCATCCCGTTTTGAACAACTGGAATCGTTGTATACCGAATGGAATGCCAGAATAAATGTGATCTCCAGGAAAGATATCGGGGAACTGTATATCCGGCACGTACTGCATTCCCTGGGGATAGCCCGGGTACAATCTTTTAATCCCGGGAGCAGGGTACTGGACGTGGGTACGGGAGGAGGTTTTCCCGGCATACCGCTAGCCATACTCTTCCCGGATACGGAGTTTTATATGGTGGATGCCATCGGCAAAAAAATAAAAGTGGTACAGGCCGTTGCGGAAGCCCTCGGACTAAAGAATGTAAAGGCCGAACATACCCGGGTGGAAAAAGTAAAAGGGCAGTTTGATTTTGTGGTAAGCCGTGCCGTAACCAATATGCCTGATTTTGTAAAATGGGTTAACAATAAAACCAGCAGGGAACACCGGCACGATCTTAAAAACGGTATTCTGTACCTAAAAGGCGGGGATCTCAACGAAGAATTAAGGCCATTTCCCAAAGCAACCGAATACCTGCTTTCCGATTATTTTGATGAAGCCTTTTTTGAGACAAAGAAGGTAGTGCATGTGCCGTTGTAGAGATGGAGATCTTAGATGTTGGATTTTAGTACACGACAAAATCAGATTTACCCTGCCCCAAAAGGGAATCCGATTTTCCTCGTCCCGATATGTATCGGGATCTCCCTTTGGGGTCAAATCCCGAAAGCTTTCGGGAGAGGAAAATCCTGCGGAATTGAATTTTGTCATGTACTAATATGTTGGACATAAGACGGCTATTTTTTTGGAAGGAGAAATGAGATCCGGAACCATTGTCAAATAATTGGCCGGCCTGTCAAATCCTCAATTTCTTTCGAATGCCCTGCCATCGGTAATTGCGGATAAACCTTCCTTCTTCTTCCGTAACCAGGAAGGGGATAGCTTGTTTCCTGGCAGCGAAATATCCTTCAATGTTATATTTCAAAACTTTCCATTTTTTTTGTTTCCAGGCAGTCTTGGCCGATGCTATAAAAGTGATGAGAACACCATAACGCATGGTATACATGGCTTGCCCCTGCAGTAGCCTGGCTTTTTTTGTATAAGAACCGCCGGTAGGGCGAAGGTGTTTTATTTCCAGGTTTTCGACAGTTCGTACTTTAAAACCGTGATACCTCGCAAGAAGGGTATCGACCGTATCCCATCCGATAGCAGGTTTTAATCCGCCGATTTTTTCGAAACATATTTTGGAATAGGCCTTTACCGGGCCGCGAACGTGATTTTTGTCGGCAATAGCTTCGTAAATCCAGGTGTTGTCCTGCCGGATGTAAACCAAACCGCCGGCGATACCTACGGAATTATCTTCCCGGAATGCACCGGCAATAGTGGCAAAATAATCCGGAGGGAGTACAACATCAGCATCCATTTTTACGATAAAGTCATAATTGTTGTCCAGGGTTTCCAGACCTTTATAGAAAGCACGTATTACCTTACCTCCCGGGAGATGCTCTAACAATGCATCTTCATTGGTTACCATTTTCGCCCAGGAATGCTTCGCGGTAAATTCGGAAACGATAACAGGAGTATTGTCTGAGGAATTATCGTTGACGACAACGAGTTTGCTGGGTAAAAGCGTTTGCTTTTCCACAGATTCCAGAGCCTGTTGAATAAAAGAAGCTTCGTTACGGGCGGGTATGATGATATAGTAGTTCATTGGATACTATGTGACTTCGGTTGTGAAGCGACAAGATACAAAAGTAAGGAATGGTGGTGATCTCTTGATGTGGATTTATGAAAAAAGCTGTTATGTACCAACATTCCGACGGAGATAAAAGAGATTCAGAAAGAAAAGGATTTTTAGTATCTTTTCAAAATAAAGATTCCGGTTGATGCCGGAATTATGTTACGGAGACCGATAGATTGTAATTATGTCTGTTATCCGTTCAGGACTGATTGTATAATTATAATGAGTAAGTGATGAAATATTTTCCCGGTTTAGTACTGCTTTTTCTCTTTTTTCAAAGCTGTAAACAAGAGGTGAACAAAATAAATCAATTCAAGTCTGGCAGTGATACCCTGGTAATCCGGACAGAAAAGAAAAAAGGAAATGGGGTATTGCCATCTATGGCAGGGGCACTGGATTTTAAGACGTCCCTTGAAAAGTTTCCTTATGATGTGATTTTTCCAACAGACATATCCGATGTAAAGCGCGTTCAGATAAAAGCAGATTTGAGTGCAGAGGAACCCTATTATACGGATATAATAAGCGGTATGCGCGGAGAAGAAAAAATATTTATAATAGACGAAAATAATAATCGGGATTTAAGGGATGATTCCATTCGTATCTATCGGGATATGGATTGGCATTCTGATGATGATCTGGTTAAGTTCAATTTTCGGATATCCAACGGTATAGAGGTAGTCAGAGATTCCGCCTGGGTACGAATAGGAGGAATGAACGGCATGCTGTTATTTGGGAAAGGGGAGCATTTAGAAGGAAAATTCATGGTGGATGAAAAAAAATATGTAGTTGTGGCGACCGATAAAAATTCAACGATTGATTTTGTATACCGGGGCTTTACGTCGGAAATTGCAGTCCTGGCTCAGAACCAAACAGAGAAGGATACGTTATTTCAATGGGATATATTGAAAAAAGGTGAATTTTTGAACCTGGGTGGGACTTATTACAAATTTGACAGTATTACCAACAACGGAGACTATATAACGCTGATTAAAGAAAGGAATTTTGAAGATGAAATTGGAATACAGGTGGGAATGATAGCGCCGGAATTTACGGGTATATCCGTGACAAAAGATACTATCCGTAGTTCGGATTTGCACGATAAGATTACCGTGATCGCGAACTCTTGTGGCTGTGGGGGAGATACACTTTCTACCCAAGCGTATTATGAAATTAAAAAAGCCTACGGAGACCGGATACATGTTCTTCGCCTGGATTCCGGCATTAAATCAGGGAAAGAGGGAATTCAAATAGATATGGAGGAGAAGTTTAATAAGGGTATGTATACGAAATACCGTTTTATGTACTGTTCCCGGATGTGTTATGTTATAGATAAAAACAATAGAATACTGGATAGGTTTAAAGTGGGAGACTGGAATTCCCACTTACCCGGGCTTATTGATTGAGAAATCAAACAAATCCGGTTAATTGCAAAAGGAATTAAGCTATTTAAATACAGAGGTACCGAACCCCGACGGAGTTTGATTATTTCTTCCGCTCTGCATAAACCATATAATACCTTGGAGTGAAATATCGTAATAAAGGACGAATGCCTATTTTTTTTACCGGGTTGGTCCATTTTTTCCGGGCTTTTATTTCCCATCCGGCTTTTTCCAGGAGCCAGTCGAACTGCCAGTCTTCAAATTCGTGGTAGTGCCTGTCCCACATATCGGTTTTGTTTCGATAGGCGGAAGCAAACCACAACCGGAGTGGAATAGAAGCCACAAGCTTATCTGCTTCTATTGCTTTCACCACGTTGTAGGGGGCTACAAGGTGTTCGAAAATCTCGAAAGCGGTTACTACATCATATCCGTTTTCGGTGACGCTGCGTACGTCCGTATCCAGGTCTTCCCCTTTGGTATTGGTTACCCGGTAGCCTTCCTTTTCCATCACCTCGGAAAAGGGGTTGGGAGTGCCGAGGTCCAGTATCCGGGCATTGGAGGGAATGTATTCCCTGAGAAAATCTAATGTTATCCTGTACCTTTTTTTTGGAAAGTTGTTTTCGTACATATTTAGCATTTATAGACGACGGCATTGATATTCATACCGGCGCCGACACTTGCAAATATAACAACATCTCCCTTATGTATGGACTGACGTTCGATTTCTCCCTTTTTTACCATATCCAGCAAGGTAGGAATGGTGGCTACGGAGCTGTTCCCCATTTTTTGTATATTCATGGGCATGATGTCTTCCGGAACATCTTTTTGGTAGAGACGGAAGAAGCGCTTTATAATGGCTTCGTCCATTTTTTCATTTGCCTGATGGATAAATATTTTCTTAACGTCATCTATGGATACTCCACTTTTGTCCAGGCAGTCTTTCATGGCCTGGGGAACATGAATACAGGCGAATTCGTATATCTTTCTTCCGCACATTTTTATATAGCGCGTGTTCGGGCAGAGAGTTTTGTTAAAGGAGCTGCCGTAATAGATGTAATAGGCTTCATCGTGGGTGTAGCTGGCAGATTCCCAGGCAAGGATACCTTCGTCTTTTTCTGAAGTTTCAACTATTGTAGCCCCGGCACCATCGGAGAATATCATGGAATCCCTGTCGTGTTTATCGATAACTCTGGACAAGGTTTCTGCCCCGATAACCAGGCATTTTTTTGCCATACCGGCTTTGATAAAGGCCTGGGCCTGTATGAGTCCTTCTACCCAACCGGGACAGCCGAAAAGAAGGTCGTAGGCAACGCATTTCGGGTTTTTGATCTGAAGCGAGTGTTTTACCCTGGAGGCCAGGCAGGGGACCGTGTCGCCCTGTATGGAACCGTGCTTTACATCACCGAAATTATGAGCAACAATGATGTAGTCTAAAGTTTCGGCGTCTATACCTGAATCCTCGATGGCTTTCTCTGCTGCAAAAAAAGCGAGATCAGATGTATTGAGATGTTCTTTGGCATAACGTCTTTCCGTAATACCGGTTATAGCTTTGAACTTGTCTATAATAACCTGGTTTGGAGGATCAAGCCTGACACCATTGGCATCCAAGAATTCATGTTCGTAAAAACCCGAATTCAGCTCTACTTCGGAAGGAATATAGCATCCCGTACCGGTGATTTTGATATTCATTGTACGAATAATTTTTTCTAAAGGTATGGAATTGCTTTTTATTTTTGTTATGCATGCATAACAAAAAATACGATGTCCAATAGCCTTTATAATTCAGATAAAACTGTCAAACGAAAATAAATATTAAAAAAGGCTTTCCGGGAAATTTCCCGGAAAGCCTTGTGAAATTGTAAATTTTGCCAATTTTATTCCGCTTCCGCATATTCTTCTATCGGAGCACAAGTACACATCAGATTACGATCGCCATAGGCATCATCTACTCTCCTTACTGAAGGCCAGAATTTGTTTTCCGGGATGTAATCCAGCGGGTAAGCGGCTTCCTTCCTGGTGTATGGCAGGTGCCATTCTTCTGCTGTGAGCATTTCCAGGGTATGAGGGGCATTTTTCAGTACGTTGTTTGCATCCTCTGCCGTAGCTTTATCTATTTCAGACCGTATGGAGATCATGGCGTCACAAAAGCGGTCGAGTTCTTCCAGATTCTCACTTTCCGTAGGTTCGATCATTAGTGTGCCTGCTACCGGAAATGACACGGTAGGCGAGTGGAAACCGTAATCCATCAAGCGTTTAGCTATATCGGTGACTTCAATTCCGTTTTTCTTAAAAGGCCTGCAATCCACAATCATCTCATGTGCCGCCCTGCCTTTTTCCCCGGTATAGAGCACATCAAAGTGTCCGCTAAACCGGTTCTTGATATAGTTCGCGTTGAGGATAGCATATTTAGTTGCATTCATCAGGCCGTTAACTCCAAGCATTTTGATGTAGCCGTAAGAGATGAGGCATACGAGAGCACTTCCCCAGGGAGCCGCCGAAATTGCGGTTATGGCATGGTCACCTCCTGTTTTTATTACGGGGTTGGATGGCAGGAATTTCACAAGGTGCTCCGCGACACATATGGGGCCTACCCCGGGGCCGCCGCCGCCGTGTGGAATGGCAAAGGTCTTATGCAAGTTAAGGTGGCATACGTCTGCCCCGATGGTAGCCGGATTGGTAAGGCCTACCTGGGCATTCATATTGGCACCGTCCATGTATACCTGTCCGCCGTTGTCGTGTATGATCCTGGTAATCTCTTTTATGGAAGATTCGAATACCCCGTGTGTGGAAGGATAGGTTACCATAAGGGCAGCCAGGTTGTCTTTGTGTTTCTCTGCTTTTTCACGCAGGTCATCCACATCGATATTACCTTTTTCGTCGGTTTTGGTCACCACTACTTTCATTCCGGCCATTACTGCCGAAGCGGGATTGGTACCGTGGGCAGAGGCAGGGATAAGGCAGATATTCCTGTTTGCCTCTTCATTGGCTTTGTGATAGGCCCGGATAACCATCAGCCCGGCGAATTCTCCCTGAGCTCCTGAATTCGGTTGCAGGGATGTTCCGGCAAACCCGGTAATGACATTGAGCTGTTGTTCGAGTTCGCGAAGTACTTCCTGGTAACCTTCTACCTGTTCAACAGGAACAAAGGGGTGAATGTTTGCCCACTGTGCCATGCTTACGGGTAGCATCTCGGAAGCTGCGTTCAGTTTCATGGTGCAGGAACCGAGAGAGATCATGGAGTGGTTAAGAGAAAGGTCTTTTCGCTCCAGTTTCCGCAGGTATCGCATTAAAGCGGTTTCGGAATGATAGGCATTGAATACTTCGTTTTCGAGGAAAACGGATGTTCTTTGCAGTGCTGCCGGGATTGCGGTTGTTTCTTTAAGAGAATCGAGAGTAACGGTTTCTTTTTCCGCGGCTTCTGCGAAAACAGCAATGATATCGTTGAGGTCGTCTGTAGATGTAGCTTCATTTATAGCCACTGAAACAGTATTGTCGTCGATGTACAGGAAGTTGATCTCATGGCGCTCTGCTACTTCACGTATCCTGGCGGCATTCGTCTTAAATATCAGGGTGTCAAAGTATGAAGAATTGGTTTGTTCATAACCGAGTTGCTCCAAAATGCCGGAAAGCGAAACGGCAGAACGGTGTACTTTACTTCCTATGTATTTCAGGCCTTCCGGTCCGTGATAAACGGCATACATCCCGGCCATGACGGCGAGGAGTACCTGTGCGGTACAGATGTTAGAAGTGGCTCTGTCCCGTTTTATATGCTGTTCACGGGTTTGTAACGCCATCCGGAGTGCACGGTTGCCATTTGCGTCTTTGGTAACTCCTATAATCCTTCCGGGAATATTTCTTTTGTATTCTTCTTTTGTAGCGAAGTAAGCTGCGTGAGGTCCTCCGTATCCCATCGGTATCCCGAAACGCTGTGTGGTTCCTACTACCACGTCTGCTCCGAACTCACCGGGAGGGGTAAGCATAACCAGGCTCAGGATATCGGCGGCTACGGCTACTTTAATGTCATTTTCTTTGGCCTTGCTAACAAAGTCTCTGTAATCGTAAATCTGTCCGTATTTACCGGGATACTGAAGGATAGCCCCGAAGAAATCCGAAGTGAAATCAAAAGTCGTATGATCTCCTATTACCAGTTCTACTCCCAGAGGGACAGCCCTGGTTTTTAGGATAGATAGGGTTTGTGGTAATATCTCCCCGGATATAAAAAATTTAACGATGTCGTTTTTTTTCTGATCCCTGGAACGCAGTTCAAAAAGCATGGCCATTGCTTCGGCTGCAGCGGTGCCTTCATCGAGAAGGGAAGCATTGGCAAGCGGCATGCCCGTAAGGTCGCAGATCATGGTCTGGAAATTGAGCAATGCCTCCAGTCTTCCCTGTGCGATTTCTGCCTGATAAGGGGTGTAAGCCGTATACCAGCCCGGGCTCTCCAGCACGTTTCTTTTTATTACGGAAGGGGTGAAGGTTTCGTGATACCCCAACCCGATGTATGATTTGAACATTTTGTTCCTGGCGGCCAGTTTCTGGATGTGATAAAGAAACTCGTTCTCACTCAGAGCCCTGGGAAGGTCCAGGTTTTCTTTTAATCGTATGTCATCCGGAATGGTTTCGCAGATCAGTTGATCCAGGCTTTCCACTCCTATGACACTCAACATTTTATTAAGGTCGCCCTCTCGCGGGCCAATGTGGCGTACTGCAAAAGAATCTGTTCTCATTCTCTAAAATTAAGTGTATGTGTAAATTAGTCGTGTTTGCGGCGCAAAAATACATATTATATTTATTAAAAATAACCTTTTACATGTTCTTGTACACAAAGTTTTTAACGGCAGAATCGGGAATATTTTTAATGGTTTGTAAGGAAATAAAGTCTATTCTTTATTTTTGTCCGATGAGCATTTTAACAAAGGTATTTAACTTCTATATCGAGGCAAGTATACATGTTGCCCTGGCGGCTTATTCGATGACGATTATTACCTTGCTGAATTTCGGGATCCCGTATGATAAAAATGTTTGTTACGTGGTTTTTTACGGGACTATAGTCGGATATAACTTTATTAAGTATGGTAGCGAGGCCAGGCGGTTTTATATCGTAAAAACCAGATATGTAAAAAGTATACAATATTTCAGTTTTATCTGTTTTGCTTTGTGCGGATATTATTTGTTTCGTCTTAGTCCCTATGCTCTCCTGGTTCTCGGGGCCCTTGTGGTACTTTCCTTTTTTTACGCGGTGCCTCTTTATGCGTCCTTTCGCAATATCCGAAATTTACCGGGGATAAAGATCTTTATTGTAGCCCTGGTGTGGAGCGGGGTAACGGTTCTACTTCCTGTGGTAAACAATTACAACATACTAACCACCGAAAACGGATTGGTGAGGGATGTAGGTCTGGAGTGGCTGCAACGCTTTCTGTTTGTTGTGGTGCTAACCATCCCTTTTGAAATCCGGGATATGGCTGTGGATGATCTTTCATTGGGAACCATACCGCAAAAAATAGGTGTTCGTAGTGCAAAATTACTTGGCATAGTTTTATTGCTTCTGGTCCTGGTGCTGGAGATGCTTAAACAAAACAAGTTGTGGCCGGACGGATTGGCTTTGCTGGTAATAGCAATACTGGTAACTATAGCCCTGATTAATTCGAGAATCAAACAAAATAAATATTATTGTAGTTTCTGGATAGAGGGCATACCGGTTTTGTGGGTGCTGTTATTGGTATTTCTGAAAGAGTTATAAATGAACTCATTTAAACTTGCCTTAATTGGCTGCAAAAAGCCCTTTTTGCCCCACAGATTGTCTTTTTCTCGCAGCGTAGCGCTGCTATGTTGCTCAAAAAAGCCTGCCTGTAGAACAAAAATTGCTATTTTTCGCTTCAATCAAAAAAGTTTAAACGAGTTCAATAAATTCATTAATTTTATATCGAATTAAATTTTGTATGTCATGAAGTATTTGCTGGTAATTTTTTGTTGTCTTACGGGGATGTTTGTCCGGGGGCAGGTCAAGGATGTGGATATCACAAAAATGGATGAAAAGGAATTAGCCGGGAAGTTCCTGGTGGATGTGCGCACTCCGGAAGAGTATGGGGAAGGACATATACAGGGAGCATTAAACCTGGACTATTCCGCCCCCGATTTTATAGGACAGTGGAAAGGGATCGATAAGACAACGCCGGTTTATTTGTATTGCAAAATGGGTAAACGAAGCGCTAAAGCTTCAAAGACGTTGGATTCACTGGGATTTAAAGAGGTGTATAATCTGAAAGGCGGTTACCTGGCCCTGGAAAAGGCTAAGAAAAAATAAAAAAGTGTGGTGTCAAAGAAATATAAACACCACACTTTTTGTCTTGTAAGAGAACCGGTTCAGGAAACTTTTTCCAACAAACCAGCCCTACGGAGCAGGGCATCCGGTTTCGGTTCCTGTCCGCGAAAACGTTTGTAAAGGGTCATCGGGTTTTCTGTTCCGCCTTTAGAAAGTACGTTGTTTTTGAACCTGGTAGCCACTTCCTTATTGAAAATTCCTTTTTCCTTAAATAATTCAAAGGCATCCGCATCCAGTACCTCTGCCCATTTATAGCTGTAATACCCTGAGGAATATCCTCCCTGGAAGATATGAGAAAATGCAGTACTCATACAGGTTTCGGGAGTTTCCGGATAAAGATTGGTAGCGGCAAAAGCTTTGGCTTCATGCATTTTTACATCGGCTACGGAGGTAGGGTCAATACCATGCCAACTCATATCCAGAAGTCCGAAGCTGAGTTGTCTGAGAGTTTGCACTCCTTCCATAAAACTTGAAGACTCTTTAATTTTTTTTATGTATTCCATAGGAAGATCTTCCCCTGTTTCGTAGTGCCTGGCAAAGAGTTGTAAAGCTTCCTGTTCGTAACACCAGTTTTCCAGAACCTGGCTGGGGAGTTCCACAAAATCCCAATATACACTGGTGCCGCTCAGGGAGGGGTATGTGGTATTGGCCAGCATACCGTGAAGGGCGTGTCCGAACTCATGGAATAGCGTAGTGACCTCGTTAAAAGTAAGTAATGAGGGTTTTGTTTTTGTAGGTTTGGTGAAGTTGCATACAATAGATATATGCGGACGATCGTTGATCCCGTTTTTAATACATTGTGATTTATACGAAGTCATCCATGCACCGTTCCGTTTTCCCGGCCTTGGGAAAAAGTCCGCATAAAAAAGAGAAATAAATTTGCCATCGTTATCCGTTACCCTGTAGGTCTTGACATCTTCATGATATTTGTCTACGTCATGGACTTCTTCGAAGTTGAGGTCATATAGTTTATTGGCTACGGTAAATACACCTTGGATTACATTTTCCAGCTTAAAATACGGCTTGAGCTTTTCGTCATCGAGATCGAACAATTTTTGTTTAAGCTTTTCCGTATAATAGGCGCCGTCCCATTTTTGCAATTGATCAATACCGTCCTGTTCGCGGGCGAATTCCTGTAATTGTACGAACTCTTTTTGCGCTGCGGGTTTTGCCTTTTCCAGAAGCTCATTAAGGAAATCATTAACCTTTTCCGGGGTTTCGGCCATACGTTCTTCCAGGACATAATGGGCGTGTGTTTTATACCCGAGCAGCTTGGCACGTTCGCACCGGAGACGTGCGATTTTGAGGATGATTTCCCGGTTGTCCAGTTCGTTGCCGTGAAATCCTTTACTTCCGGAA
Source organism: Sinomicrobium halophytocola (assembly GCF_052983395.1). Lineage (NCBI taxonomy): Bacteria > Pseudomonadati > Bacteroidota > Flavobacteriia > Flavobacteriales > Flavobacteriaceae > Sinomicrobium > Sinomicrobium halophytocola. The sequence continues at coordinate 2,996 of NZ_JBRKIT010000014.1, read as the reverse complement.
GCGAGCAGCATTTTTTTGCGGAGTTCACGATTGTCCGCATATGTCATGAACGGAATAAAACTAGGATAGTTCAGGTTAAATACCCATCCTTCTTTATCCTTGCTTTCCGCGAGATTCCTGGCAGCTTCCACGGCTCCTTCGGGAAGTCCGGAAATATCCTTTTCATCGGTTAAATGGAGTTCGAACTTATTGGTTTCCGCAAGGACATTTTCTCCGAACTTCAGGCTGAGCGAAGAGAGTTCCTTATCAATTTCCCGCAGTTGTTTTTTTTTGTCTTCGGAAAGCCCTGCACCATTCCGGGCAAAACTCTTATATCGTTTTTCCAGCAATGTCTGTTGTTCTGTGTCCAATTCCAGGTTTTCTCTCCGGAGATAAACCGCTTCGATACGTTTGAAAAGATCCTGGTTGAGCCGTATGTCATTTCCGAATTCGGCCAGCAGGGGAGAAACTTTTTGTGCCAGCTTCTGGATTTCATCGTTGGTCTCGGCGCTGTTAAGGTTAAAGAACATACTGGTAATCCTGTCCAGAAATTCCCCGGAATATTCCATGGCCTCTATGGTGTTTTGAAAATCAGGAGTTTCGGGATTTGAAGTTATTTCGTCGATTTCCCTCTTGGCGTTTTCAATTTCATTTTCTATAAGAGACAGGTAGTCCCCGGGTTGTATTTTACCGAAAGGGGTAAAGCCGTACGGGTTGTTAAAAAGTTCTTTGGTGTTGTGCATAGATATGTTTTTTCTACATACGAATATAGGATATCCCCGGGAGAAGAAAAAGTAAAGTGTGGAAAGCTATAGAAAATGGGGTGCTATAGGAAAAAAAGAAGCTGCCTTTTTACAGACAGCTTCTTGGGATTACTGTGCTTATTAAAATTAACATTTACATGTTAAACTACCCCAAAAATAAACAACAGTAAAAATCTAAACCAACCATGAATCTTAAAACAACTAACTAATCTGAAACTTTATATAGTATAAAGTATGTTCTCTGCTTTATTGATCATCCTGACAGTGTCAAAGAATCACAGGTCAAATATCCGATAAGTTTGGTTTTTCGGGATTTTGAAAGTTGTCTCATTTGAATAAATCGATAAAGCGCTTTGTTTTATCGATGAAATGCAAAAATGTGTTCGATATTATCATATGACTAGACTTTTATATGTTACCTTATGGTCAGGATTTAGATCAAGGAAGGCTATAAAAGCAAGCTCAATAATGATTGTCTGGTCTCCTGCTGGCATTCGTTTGGGCTCCGTGTATCGATGCGTGCCACGGTAAAGGAGTAATCATGAACGCGCCACTAAAGCTATTCATGCTGTGAGCCGGTTTAGCTATCACCCTGGTTCGGGCTTTAGGGGGCAAGCCGAAAAGGTTGGCCGCCGTAGCGGCAGTGGCTTTTATTGTCCTTGCCAGGGTAATCCGGAAACGTTTCCGGATTTAGAAACCGTGTAGATTTTTGTTTCCGAACAAGCCGGGATAGTGCCATTTAAGGGATTGTGTTTACACCGAACCGGGTTGGGTTAGCCGCTAAAGCAACCCGGTTAGCGGCTAACCCATTCCCTTTAGCTGCTAACCGGACCCCTTCCGGCGTCAAAGGGATTGGGGCATGGAGCACGAAGTATGAAGCATGAAGCAGGAAGTTTAGGGAGTTACTGGGGTAGAGGTGTATTGTTTTTAACTTCGTATACCGCAAGTCATTTGTAGACCGGTATGGAATATATAAATCCGCTGTCTGAGCATGCTCTGAAATGATGTGTTGTAAATGGTCTTATGGCAACTATTACCTGAGTAAACCGTATGAAGAACTGGTACGCCTCCGGGAATCCTTTATCAGATGCTTTATTGATATTATGGGCTTTAAGCTATAAGATTGCCAATTTTACAGAGCGGGTTTTTAGGGGATCTTGAAAAGTGTCTTATTCTATAAAACGCAGAAGTGTCCTTGATCATATTATATATTTACTCTTTTTGATGTCTGGAATTTATGGTAGGGTAAAATATAAAGAAATATAATCTTTATACCCGTTGTGCATTTTAAACAATGCTGATCTTAATATTATTGATATTTCTGTTGAAAATGAATTTATTGATGTACTGAATCACAGTAAGTGCCGTTATTTTTGACAACACCCTTGTTTTGAGCCCTTCGAAGGATTTAGCATAGTTCCTGCGGATCATAAACTGGTCACATAGCTGTGAAAATAAAGTTTCTATGCGTTTTCTGGATTTTTTAAATACAAAGGGCTGCTCTCTGTAATCACCTTGGTTCTTGCGCATCGGGGTACTCAATTCAATTTGGTGGTTCTCAAAGAGGTTCAACTGGACTTCTGCCGAAAGATACCCCTTGTCCCCGAGCAGGACACAATCAGACAACTGCATCTTGATATCATCGAGGTAATTAATATCATGTACAGAGGCCGGGCTCAGGTCAAAACTTTGAAAGACCCCACCTATAGAGCACACCGCATGTAACTTATACCCATAAAAATAAAGGTTTTGAGAGGCGCAGTACCCTTTGTCGGGGAAAGCATAATCCTCTTCCCTGCATACCTTGCTGCGGGAGGAGCGGGAAAGCTTGCATACTTCCAAAGGCATACTGTCCACTACAAAGTAATCTTCAAACTCATTGAAATGCTTGGCCAATGATCCCCGTATCTTATCCAAATAGGGCATTAAACGTCTACGGCGACGGTTGTACACGCTGCGTTCAATCTTACTGGTAAGATGGTTGGGGAGCATCCGGAAAAGATGGTTTTCGCTGTCAATTGCCATATATTCAGCGGTTAAACATAAGCCAACTACTTCCAAATCACTCATCCGAGGGCTTCGCCTTTGGTAAGGAAGCAGTTGTTCTTCCGATATTTTTCTTAGTACTTCCAATATTCTTTCGTAATTTGCATTTAAGTTGTTCATCGTAAATGTTTTGTGGTAAAAACAATTTACTGACTATCAGTCAAATTGAACAACTTTTTTCTTTTTAAATCATAATGCACAACGGGT
>NZ_JBRKIT010000013.1:0-82752 GCF_052983395.1 Sinomicrobium halophytocola | reverse complement strand
ATCCTTTATCTGAAAACTCACCCCGCCTACACGCTCTATCTTCTCCAGCAAAACGGTGACACTCTCCGAACGCTTCAAAACCCCCGAAAATATCATATCCCTTTTACCGGCGTCATCAAACTTCACTTCCAGGTCATACCAGCGCGAAAGAATACGCAACATCGCTTCCAGCCTCATATCCTCAAACCTGAACTCGCCGTGTTTCCAGGCGATCTCGTTGGTTACATTTGCTGCTGTTACCTCCAGAGTTTCCTTACCATCCTCTACTACGGACTGTTGCCCCGGAAAAATTGTCCTTGTTAAAGCCCCATTGCTTACGCTGACCTTCCCCGCTACCAAAGTGGTCAACACCCGGCCTTCTTCACGATAACCCTTAATGTTAAATTCCGTGCCCAACACTTCTACCACCTGTTCCCGGGTATGTACCCTGAAGGGCGTATCATCGTGTCTGGCAGCAGGAGATACCTCAAAATAAGCCTCCCCGTAGACCAGCTCCACTTCGCGGGGACGGCCCTCTGCAAACGATACAGGGTATTTTATCCGGGTCTCCGAGTTCAACCATATCCCCGTACTGTCAGAGAGCTGTACGTAAAACTGCCCCCCTCTCGGAACTGTTAGATAATTATACACTGTCTCCGCCTCGGAAACCGATGCCCCCTCCCTATACACCAGACGTTTGCCATTGCTTTTCGCTTTGCCTGTAGTGTATGGACGGCCTTCCTCAAGAACTATATCTTCTCCGTCTTCCAGGGTAAGGACCGCTTTATTCCCTCCGGAGGTAATCGGGGTAACCATCTCCGTGTCCTTAACCGAAGAACCGTTAAAAATGCTTTCTTTAAAGATGAATCCTATGGACAACAATAGCAGGATAACTGCTACTGCTGCATATTTTATATACCGGGAAATAAAGCGTGGCTTCCCGGGGTGATCCACAGGCTGTTTATGTACCTGCACAGGTTCGAACGGCTTTTCCAGTCTGGAAATCAGCCGGTCCCAGGAGGCTCCTTTATCCAGGTTATCCTCAAAGCCGGCCTTCTGCCATGTCTTGTATGCATACAGGTAAGACTTAAAGGCACGCCTGTTCTCCTCGCTCTCCTCTATCCATGATGTCAAGGTCCGGAATTCATCCGCCCCGATCTCTCCCGTGGTATAGGCCGCTATCAGCTCCAATATATCGTCAGTGATCTTATCCATGACCGTATCTATCCTATATTTATATTATGAGTACATAACAAAAAATCCAAATTCATTACTTTCCGGACTTAAGACGTAAGACTGATATATCAGCCTTTAACATTTTAAATGTCTTATGTCCTAATTGTTTTTTGTCATGTGCTAAAATTTTATATATCAAACTTTTTCAAGAACTGAGAAAAAAGACATAAAATCAAACCTCTTGTTAAAGCAATAATAACAGGACCATGATAGCAAGCAATTGGCGAAGTTGTTTCAGGGCCCTGGAATAATGAGTCTTTACCGTGTTTATGGATATACCCATTTGCTCAGCTACTTCTTTGTATTTCATATTTTGCAGTACGATGGCCTTAAAAACTTCCTTACCTTTTTCCGGAAGGGCTTCAATCTCCTTATAAAGTTTCTCTTTTTCCTGTTCTGAAACTTCGCGGGAGCTCTGTTCTTCTTCCATAAGTGTATTGACCTCATCTTCAATCTCCTCAAAGTAATACCGGGAATTTCTTTTAACAGCCAACAAGGCATTATTCCTCACAGCCATAAATAGATATGGACCTATGGGCGCTTCAAATTCCAAATACAATTTTTTATCCCAGATCTTTATAAATAATTCCTGGACAATATCTTCAGCCACAGAAAAGGAATCGCAATATTTCAGAGCATAGCTAGTCAACGGCTCATAGTAAAGGTCAAACAACTCTTTGTAGCCCGAGGGGTTTCCATTTTTAAGTTTTTCCAGGATAGTCAGATCTCTTAATCCCATAAATATATTGCCACAACAAATTAATCTCCAAAGCTATTTTCGGAGTATCAAAAACAATTATAGAGAAAAATTCCCCTATAATGGCGCGTAAATTAACTAAAATAATGCGAATCAGCAATAGCACCTCCCGAGGTTTCCCCCTTATTCAAAGAAAATCCAGGTATGACCGGAAGAAAAAAAATCCTTTTGTTATGAGTTCTCAGAAATTGATTACCTCATCAAGAGCTTTGTCTGCTTCCTTATGAATAAAATTAGCCTGGTAGTTCAGGATTGTTTTTAATCACTATGCCGATATAATTTCTGTAACATTAACGGGTGTATCCTTTCCCCTGCAATATTACCAAAACTATGACGGGCAATATGATTCGACAACGACTTTTCTATACCACATTGGGTAGCAATACGTTCAAGGTATTTATTGAGAAGGCTTGCAGCATTCCTTGTTTTTCAAAAACATCCTCCGGGTTTTTGAGGTCCACATCACGCAAAAATGGAAATACAAATCCTCGGTGTATTTGTAATAGTCACTATTTGATCTGACAGTTGGAGGTTACTAAAAATCACCATCGCCCCTCTATATTATACATCTTTTATCATTTTGGTTTTAGCAGGTCGCGTGCCATTCAGCCTTCCCTTTCGGTTACGCCATCAAACAACAGATGTGCCCAGGTCGCTGTCCCTGCGAGGATACTCCGCAGCAGGGGCATGCTTAAATAATTTTCCTATAAATAGCGACAGCGGCTTTATGCGGAAAATTATTTGACCTGGACACACTGTAAGGCCAACCGCTTCTGTTGTCCCGGGAGCGTGTTGGTTTGTTGTTTATAGCACAAGACTTGCTAAAACCAAAAGCAAACATGATCATAAGCTCTATTCTTTAACATCTCTTTTATCATAACTATCTTCTCCATGATCCCCTTCTTTTCTCTATCGATCAAACCTAAAATCCTAAAATCAGCAGGGCTGCCGAGATTCGAGCGCATACAGCCCAAAACATCGGTTGTGACACAACCGGACATCTTGCCGTTATCTTCGACGATAACTGACTGTAATATTACAACACCTTAAAGCATGCTATGGATAGTTATATCATCTCAATAAAGATTTTCTTTTATGTACTTCAGCTCTTTGGGTGTAATCTCCACCCGGAAATAAGATTTTGTAAGAGGAGGGCGGACGAGTTTTATATTATTCAATACTTTTTTTAAATCCTGTTGGGTGACGGAAAATTTCCTTTCTAATCGGGAATAGCAGTTTTTATAATAGTCTCGTTCTTCCCTGGTTTCTTCCAATTGCAAGTCTAAGGGTAAAGGTTTCCCATCTTTTTGCTTTGGAAAAGTCTTCTTTTCCTGCCATAGTTTTTTCTTAGGTTCCCGCGCGGGAGAAGTATTTTCAAACAGGGATTGTAACATCTCCACAGTAGGCTGGGTTTGGTGTTTTTCTATATCCTTTACTATGGAAACAACAGCATTAATACGCTTTTCCAACACACTTTCCAAAGTCTGCATATTTGGCCCTATGACATCCTTTGGAGAGACTTCATTGTACTCAAAAAATTCCAGCATGAGCAACAGACTCATGGATTGGGATTGGGACAGTTTTTTGCAATACTTCCGGAATTTTTGGGCTACCGAAGTTTTAATCTTCAATCCTTCAAAGGCTTCTTTTTCGTATCCTATATCCATTTTTTCATAAAAAATTTACCGGTTTTACTGGGCTGAGCGTGTTTTTGTTATAAAAATGAAAAATTTTATTCCATAACAATAAAACTACACTATATCAAAACATTGAATTTCAATACATTATACACAAATATAATTCGTAATGTCGCGGCAGCGCATTACCCTCTTGCTTTACAGCCTTTTTTCGCTTACAATTCTCATTGTAACTAAAACCTCCTGGACGGCCCACCTAAATACATAAAGTTAAACATCTCATAAAGCCGGTCTGCTATCCGGTTTCTTCGTTCTTCCATTTGATTTCCATAAAAGGTTTTCAGTTCGTCAATGGTAAGATTGGTAGTGACAAAGGTCTTGGTGCCCTTATGTTTGAATTCATTGTAGCGGAGTTCTAAAATCCTGCCCAAAAGTTTTTCTTTTACACCCCATGCGTTGGCCAGGCGTTCTGTTCCCAGATCGTCAAAATGTACTTTCCCTTTGGCGAATTTCTCGATGACATACTCCCCTTCCTTATTATACTGGGATACCACATCATGGACGGATATACTGCTAAACCAAAACCGCATCAGGTGATATTTCCTGCTTATGCCCTGGATAATATCAAAGATGGAGCTTTTACCTGTCCCGCAGGGGCCATAGATTAGAAGTCCTTTTCGCAGTTCTCCATTGGATTCTTTTTCAAATGCTATATCATTAGCCCAGTATTTGGAAATCAGGTTTAAAAATTCCCGGTTATGCTGGTCAACGATAAAGGGACGGTTCATCTTTCCGAAATAGAGCTGCCCTTCCTTCCATAAAAGGGATTTGAATTGCGCTATGGTTATTATAGACTTTGGCGACTTTTGAGGGACACAAGGAGATACACCATTCGGAAAAACCTTTTTCTTTTCATCAGCCATGTCATTTTTACCTTCCTTATCCTTTTGAGGGGTGGTTTCGGGTTCGGTTCTATACTTTGTCTTCCCTTTCATGGCTTCCTCGGGTTTACTTTTCTTTTTTTAAAATTTTTCTTTTTATAATTATTACTATTTAATATTTCTTCTTTAGTATTATCCTTAAAGAATGCTTGTATAGGCCTATTCAAGTTTTCTTGTATAGGCTTCTCAAAAATGCTGATATACCTATTCAGGATTTCTTTAGTACCCTCATCCCGGTACAGGTGCCTCTGGATATACCCCAGATCCTCCAGCTGTTTTAACCAGAAATTGATGGATTGGGTAGATACCTGGAACAATTCTTCAAAATAACGGTTAGTGGCATAGCAAAAGCCTAACTGGTTGGTTAGGGAAGTGATCTCGGCATACAGGATTTTGGCATTCGGGTCAGTCTTTTGTCATACCTGACCGGTGCAGGGAGAATCGAATAATATGACGGTTGTTCTTTTTGCATTATTTCCTGCTCGGTTTAATTAAACCGGGGTTCTTCCGGGCCAATTCTAAAAGTTCTGCTTTGGAAAAGAAAATAGACCGGCCAATCTGGAAATAGGGTACTAATCCCTTTTTCTTCCAACTGATCAGGCTTGTTACCGAAATCCCCAGGAACCGGGCAGCTTCCTTTTGGCTTAACCGGTCTTCTTCCGAGTTCATGGGAGTATGGGAAACTATTTCTGTTTTCCGAATCTCTTCCACAACCATCCGCACTACTCTTTTTAAATCTTCCTTGTTGTGGGTATAAAACAATACATTGCTCATCATCGAACTGTTTTAAGGTTAAACTTCCGTTTCAACAGTTCAAAGTTGGCTTAAAAAAGGGAAGGTTTGTTAAACATTCGCCTAATTGGAAGGGCAAGGGATTGAAAATAAGTCAAGTGTATGCAACAATAAAGCGTTTTTATCTTTATCGCTTTCTTTTAATCCGGTCAAGGAAGGTTCGGATATTGGGAGTGTTTTTATAGTGCTCTGAAAATTTCATTTCGCTGGGAATCTTTTCTATCGAATCCCCCAGCCAGGGATAAACGGTATTTAAAAACGTGGAAACATCCGAAAATGAATTGATAATGATCTCCTCTTTGTACAACACCCAAAATAGTTCAATAAAGTTTATTTTATCAGCTATGGGAGGGGCCTCAAAAGGACCTTTTATTTTCCGGAGGCGCTGGTGTTTTTTTTCAGTTTCAAAGTACATATATACAAAATACCGGATTTCATCCTCGTATTGATGGTTATAAAAGTCATTCAGATAATTGACCAGGTCTTTCTGCCCTATCCCCTCTTTTCCGTGGTATCCCTGCGGCCGCAGCTTTAATTTTAGGGGTACAGATGAAACCGGGACAAAAAGATGATCTTTTTGTTTTATGTTTGATCTTTCAGGTACTTCTTCGGGCTTTTCTTTATAGTCAACTACTTTCCAGGAGCCGTCTATATATTTGACCCGCCGTTTTTTGATGTAAAAATATACGGCTGTTCCACTAATTGCCGTGAACAGGATATAAATTACGGCAAAAGAAAAACGCCAGAACGATCCGTATGAATCATCCGAGAAAAAGTGTATAAGCAGAAAAGTAAAGAGGATAAAAAGAGAAACAAAGAATATAAGGTAGAGATATATTTTGAAGAAATGTTTGAATTTTTGGGTGAACCTGTTAATGGCACGATCGATTTTCATCAACAGTATCCCGATATGTTCAAAAAAACGATTCATACTTTATTCCAGGTATCCTCCATTTCCTTTTGCTTAAAATCCTCGGCGATTTTCACATAGCGCTTAAAAGAGCTTTCTTTCTTATGGCCCGTAATGTTCCGGACGACCAATTCTTTCATCCCCAGGATCAGGCTATTGGTAACAAAGGTTTTCCGGGCGGTATGACTGGTAATCAATTCGTGTTTGGGAACGGTTTTATCAATCCGTTTCTGGCCGATATACCGGGTAATAGTAGTTGGGGCGTCTATCTCGGCTTCCTCACAACATTTTTTAATATATTCATTAAACTTTTGGGAGGAGATCACCGGTAAAGGTTCATAAATAGTGTCCTTATATTTATCCAACAATGCCTTTGAATAATTGTTTAAAGGAATAATATGGTCAATGGTTTTGGTCTTTTGAATATTCAGCTTAATATGATCTTCAAAAATATTCGATGGCCTCAGCTGTCTTACGTCAGAAAACCTCAACCCTGTGAAACAACTAAAGCAATATGTATCCCTTACGTGCTCTAACTTTTTAGACTCATATTCATGATTATACAGTGTCATTAACTCTTCCATAGTAAGATATATGACCTCGACTTCCTGTTCTGTGGTTTTAAATTTTTTGAAGTCCTGATTATCATGGTAACCTCTCTCATGGGCCCAGTTCATAAAGGTTTTCAGTATACTTATGATCTTGGCAAAGTAGTTTACAAGGATTTTCTTTTCCTGGAAGGCATAGTCCCTGAAATTCTCGAAAAAATCTATCGTAATTGTATCAAATCGAAGCGGATAATCCTTCTCTATCGAGAAATTCTCGATAAAGTTTTTTGCAGTTCCATACCTGATTAAAGTTCGTCCAGCCTTTGTACTTTTACCCTTCTCTATAAACTCATCAAATGAAGGCAAAAATTCGTGGGAGAAATTTAACCTTTCACCGCTTTCCATCTTTTCCATTATAAAAGACTTATTAGCCGTAATTTCGTTTAACAAAATATATCGGAAAAGTTTTTTTGCCCTATTTTCATATTCATCAAGAATTTTATTATATTCAATATGATTATTATAGGGCTGAAATTTTAAAGGGGCTTTTATTCTTTGTTGCCTTTTACTCCAATCACTTTCCTTTGAAGAAACTCCTTTTACGCGTTTCCTTATTCTATCATTATCAAATGTTAAGCTATAAAATACAGGAGCGTAACCTTCTTTATTTTTATTGCTTTTATCTAAGTAAAATGAAACTTGCATATCTATTTAAGTGAATTTAAAGAGATTAAATCACTGACAAAAATACTGACATAATTTAAATGAAAAAATGTTTAGACAAATTTAAATAAAATTATTTAAACTATTTATATTAAGTATTAAAGGATTATAACAGGTTCTAAAATATTAAAATTATATGATACTCCCGCCCCGAGTACAGAAAAGCCTTGTAAAGTATTTATTTTACAGGGTTTTTTATTTTTCAGAACATTGCTTAACACATAAAGCAAATAAAAAACCAGGATCAATCCGAAAAAACCTCCGATTTTACGGAAAATCGTAATTTATTCTCCATTCGTTCCTTTTCCTTCCTTCAGTACCAGGAAAATAGAAAAAGACTGCCCTATTATGCATTAATATACTGATTATCAGAATTATTTATTTCACATCGGGCTATACTTCAGTTTCAGATATTATACTTTTCTACCCCTTATTATACAACACCTTATAAAAAAAGCTTAATTTTAAGCAATAATACATTGTGTTATTAGTCCCCATTTAAACCTAACTATGAACAAACCTATTACATTATGCTCACAAAAAAAGAATGCGAACATGCCATACTGGCCTGGGACAGCGCCAGGCCGCATTATTCCGAAATTCAACGTTTGATCGACCCCACTTATGTATTTCAATTTGACCGGGCGGCCTGTAATTGGGTCAACAAGCACAATAAAAACAAATACTTTTATACCTATATCGGCGTACATAACGAACACCTTGTCTTAATTGTCGTACCCTTAGATAAAAACGGAAAGGAGACAAAACTTGCTTCTTATCCGGCCATTCCTCTGGAACCTTTAACAAAAGACATCATTCTGACCGAAAAAGAGCAGACCGTAATCACAAAAAAAACCACGCTTTCCAAAAACCTGAGAATCACTCATGCCAGTGAAAAAACAGAGTTACCTACTTATAATACGCCGGCTATTAACGAGGGAAACTCTCTTAATGATATTGAAACATGGGCAAATAGTTGCCTGGACTGGTTCTACTACGAATGTACCGGTTTCAAAGGAAAAAGGATCTTTAAAACATTTATGGTTCCGTTTGCCGATCTGATAAAAAGCAGTAAAAATTACAATAAAGTGATCGCGCTCTTTGCCCTTAAAGATTCAGTCATTTATCAAAGGACAATACCAACATTGATCTTTGTCGCTGTCAACAATACAACCATGGTGGCACAACTGATGCATTCGGGAGCCGGGGATCAGAATACGGAAATGACCAATACATACGACTGGGCCCGGCCCTGCCCTCCGTTTTGCAGGGATGAGCCGGAAAAGAACAGCACTTTCAGTTAAACAGGGCCATGAATTTTTACTACGGTACCCTGGTCCTTTCCGATTGCCTATTGATCCTTTCGGTTGTACTAGGAATTTTGAGATGGGTGGTGCTTAAAAAAGAACGGAAGCAGTCTTATCTGTACTATCTGGGTTTTATTCTCGCCATAGAACTGATAAACCAGGGATTGATCATGCTTTCTTACATACAAAATACCGGTTTTATATATCCCTTTTATGTAAGCGGTGAGTTTTTCATACTACTGTCCTTTTTTGCAACAGCGCAGGACCTTTCACAAAAATGGCATATAGCAATCGTAATAATGGCAATTCTTATGTTTACGGAAGCCTCCGTGTTATGGTTCAATAAAGAAGATGTCACCGCCGCAGGATACGGAAAGGTCATTTCACACCTGTCCATAGCATGTTTCGCAGGGTATGCTTTATTAAAAGGACTGAAAGATTTCAGAAAAGCGAACCGGTTTTTACTGATCTACGGGTGTTTGTTCCTGTATTATTCCACTTCGCTGTGCCTTTTTTTAGTACTGAACCAGTTACGGGACCTCAGTCCCGGGAGTGCATCCGTAATCTGGGGTATGAACAATATATTATCATCTATTCTTTACGGTGCGTCATGCTATACTTTTTTGCGGTTAAAGAAATAACAATAAGCTCAGCCTACCTGGTGATCATGGTTATTGTACTGGCCATTATAATTTCTTTCTCGTTACTGGTGTACAGGACTTTTCTCCAAAAAATAATCAAAGAAAAAAGTATTCAGCACGAACTGGAGATCGAATACCAGAAAAACATTTTAAACGAACAGATCCGGGTACAGGAAAGCGAAAGGGAACGTATAGCCATACAACTGCATGATGACGTTGGTAACAGGCTGAACATCCTTTCGGTATGGCTTCGCGACCCCGATATGTGGAATAGCGAGCGGTCCAGGGAAATTATAAACTCCCAGCTTCCGGAGTTGATAGATGCCACAAGGAATATATCTCATTCCCTATATCCGGTAAACCTGGAAAAATTCGGCCTCATAATTACCCTGGAAGAAATGATCTCCCACGTGGGGGAATCATTGCGTATCCTTTTAATAACCATCCATGAATACCAAAAAAAGGAAACTGCCTTCGAAGTACAGCTTTACCGGATCATACAGGAGTTCACCGGTAATGTCATAAAACATTCCAAAGCGTCCGAAATGAGTATTTATCTCAGGGATTCGGTCGGGTCATTAGCTGTCATCCTTTCAGATAACGGTATCGGTTTCGACCTGAATTCCCGGAAAAGCGGAATGGGGCTGCAAAATATAGCTTTACGCATCAGAACGCTTCACGCGTCACATAAATGGAAAAGCACTGATAATCAAGGATGCCGATTAATACTCATAATCCCCAAACCATGAACACCCCAGTAAAAATCGCCCTGGTAGACGATGAGTTTCTTTTTCTTGAAGGACTTACAAGATTATTGTCCGGCTTAAAGGAAATCATCGTTACCATCACCGCAACCGACGGAAACCTTTTCTTAGAAAAATTATCCCAGATAACTACGAAGGATTTCCCCGAAATTATACTCGCAGACATCCAGATGCCCGGCATGAACGGGTTCGAACTGGTAGAACAGTTAAAAGAGACGTACCCGGACCTAAAAATCATAATACTTTCCTCGCATTACAGGAATACCGTATTCGGGCATATGATCAAACTGGGGGTTTCCGCATTTTTACCAAAAAATTCCAGCAGGGACGAATTGTTAACCGCCATACATGCCGTAAATGAAACAGGGGTGTTCTTTTCGCAGAGAGACCATAAAATGCTTATGGAATATGTTAAGAATAAATCCCGGAAAGGCAAACTTATTTCTGAAGAGGACCTGTCCGAAAGGGAAATAGAGGTCGTTAAGCTTATCTGTACGGAGCTTACCAACCAGGAAATCGCGGACAATCTATATATAAGTAAGCGAACGGTAGAAAGCCACAGGCAAAGGATCTTGGAAAAGATCGGTGCCCGTAATACCGTCGGGTTGGTAGTCTACGCCATAGCCCACGAGATCTACACACCCCCACAACATTTCGGCTCCGTATAAATACGGAAAATACAATTTGGTAATTTCTACGCTAAAATCCCCTCGGATTCCTTCGTTACTTTGATCCAGTTCATTGCAATTGAAGCTTCAACCCCAGATTAATGAACTATGGTGTAATCTGAAAAACCAATAAAAGAGTAAGAAAAAACCCAAAATCTTAAAACAATGGCTGATTATAGTTTAGACGTCCATTTCACAGACGATCAGTTAAAAGCAATTTACACTGCAGGATCAAATGTGGTCGTTGCAAAACCCAGTGGTAATGCCAACCCGAATGTGGCATGGCAGGTTTTTAAGCCCATGCAGGCAAACACCTTAAGCTGGGGCGAAGAATATGGTATTTATGCCTCTACTTCCGGAGTTACTAACGGGGCCAAACTCGTACAACTGTCCAATGTACCCGTTGGTGCCGCTATGGACAAATTATATACCTTGGAGCCCAATTCAACCATCTCAGGACCCGATGATGGTGGTCAACCCAATGCTTTTGCGTTGCTGAATAAATTTGATCAACAACCCCTGATGACTGTTGGACTGTACCAGGATGCCAATGTAAACGGAACAGAAATTACGGGAAACGCCATTTCCGCAGTTCCGACACTGTTATCCAGTACGGCTTTTATGACCCCGTACACTACGGTTTACATATGGCTTCAATCGCAAGTGGTAAGTAATTCGGTAGTGACGAATGTTACCTCCCCCATGACGGAGTTGAGATTCGGTGGCGGAACCGATAAGATTTCTGTGAAGTACGATTCCTCGTCCGGTAAATTTATAAACTCCGGCCAGGCAAAACTTGCCCAGGGGATCATTCATTTTCACGAAGCTGCCCTGTAGGCATAGAAATGTTTAACACTAACGGGCTGTTTCGCAACAGCCCGTTAAATTAAATGAACTCACGATGAAAAAAAAGGATCCCATGGAAAGGACCGTTCCCGTTGAACATTATGTATATGCCCTGCAGCAAAGAAATCTTGTCTACAATCACGATTTCAGATATTTCAGTAACCGAAAGATAAACGGTAGCACTACCGAATACGGAATTCCCGATGGCTGGCAGTACCGGGATAACGGCAGTAACGGCACCATTAATTTTGACAGTACCACCAAACAATGTGTTATTCAGAAAAGTGGTGGCAGCGAACTGATGGAATTCAAACAGGCACTCCACGAATTTCCGCGATGGCAACAGATACTCTCCGGAGAAACAGTTACCGCGGGGGTGATTCTGAATACCGGGAAAGAAGGCCATGTAAGCGTAACGGTTTCGGACGGGGTAAATTCAAATACCGTAACCAAATCCGATAAGGGCCAAATGATATTTGACCTGCAATTAACCGTAGCCCTATCGGCCACCGGGCTCACCCTCTCCATAACTACCACAGAACCGTTTATAACGCTTAATATCAGTTATTGTTATGCAAACGCAGGTCTTGTTGCCCTGAAACACCTGCCCTGCATAGTTCAGGGGGTTATTGGTGAGCGGAAGCAATATATTGCTACGGAAACTCCACCCGCAGAAGAACTGTCTTTATGTAACGGCTTGAAGGAACTGGACAACCAGTACACCAGGCTCAAATCGGTTATTAACAATAAATTCGGGATCAACGATGCTACGGGCAATCCGTACCTCATTAATATGGGAGGCTATTTCAGCCGTGCATGGGACAATGGTTCCGGGACCGACCCGGATGCCGGGGACAGATCAGCATCGGGCAACGGAAAAATCAAAGGGGACCACGTAAGCACACTGGAAAAAGATATTTTTCTGAAACACAACCACGGCCTTGATTTTTCTATTAATAAACAGGTACTGACCGGTGACAAAGTTTCCGCAACCATCATTGACGTCCTGTCTTCCTCTAAAACCAATGACGAATCCGAAGGAAAAGAAACCCGGCCCGTCAATATAGCCGAACTGTATACTATTAAGTGGGCCTAAATGGTCCTCAAAAAGAAGACCTGACCCAAAAAACCTCCTGCAAGGTAAACATATACCTTATCTAAAAAACGAAGATCATGAAAAATTTAACTTTACAATCCGTTGAAGAATGCATTATGGTTGCGTATAATCAGTACCTTACCGGTACTCCGGGGAACATCGTTTGCCATACTACCGGCGACGGAGATGTCACCATTCAATGTGCCATAAGCGGTACCCGGTTTAACTGCGGTTTTGCCGGTTATCAAATGAACCGGAACGATACCGATAACCTCCGGATATGGTGCATAACCCATCCCGGCGGCGGCTGGGTTTTCGGTTTCAGGGGTACAAACCGCGAGCATCCCGACAGCGTCAATGTCACATTAATTGACAGAACCCCGTTGATGTTTAATTTCCACGTTTACCTTTATCCATAAACGGGGCCCGGTCTACGGAACCTGGTGCCGGACCATACTCCGTACATCCCCTTATTTCCCGAATATGGTCCGCCACCAGTTTCCCTACCGTATGAAACTCCTTTATACAGATAGCACGGAACAACTTCACCCGGGCTAAACAAACACCGGTTGAAGCATGGTCCGGATCGCATACAGGACCCGGAAAAGATGGATTTAGAGGGTGTTTTTTTGTCTATCAAAGGCATTTTTAATGAGTCTGGCAGCGCCAGATGAGTGAAAAATAACGAAGAGTGGTGGTAAACAGACCAAAAAGCCACTTTGAGTCGTGCTAACAGGCCCTGGTTACAAAGTCCGCAGCCTCCATATAAAACAGACACCCCTATAAGAAAGTCTCTTCATTCCTAAAGCAGATATCTCCATAACGAAAGTAAGCATCCCCCGGCGCAACGTAAGCCCCTGTGCTCTTCCGTTCCGCCCACCTGCCCCGGGATATGTACAACAAAAGGTATTATACGTAAAGAAAAACACATACAACAAGTTATGAACAGACCTTCCCGGGTTTCAGCAGCGTAGTCTCCGTTTTCCCTTTACAACTCTAAAACTGAGATTTTCAGCGGATAATCATCTGCAAAAAACGTATTCCCGGTCTTTATATTTTAATTCTGATAAATAGAAATCGTACCACTGTCTTCGTGGGTAACGATCAGCAGGTCCTTCTCGGACGGGCTGTCTTCTGCCGGGATGGCCAGGACGCCTTCGGGCGCCATATCTCCGGACCTTTCCAGTATCTGGATGAATTCGGGTGAAACGGGATTGCTGATATCATAGACCATGACCTGGCTATTTCGTTCCAGTCCTACAAAAAGGATGGTGCGATCCCCTATCTTCAGGTTTTCCACGGCTTCGGGCTCGGCCCCTTTGTCATCGCTCCTTCCGTCCACTTCACCTTCGTCAGCATTAAAACTTCCCGGGGTCAGTTCCAGGGTCCTGGCAGCGATCTCGTTACCACTGTCGTACACCAATTCTCCACCTGTTGACCAAACGGAGAAGGAACGGGCCCCGTAAGCGTAAAGCGCTTCAAAATCACCGTCGTCATCCGTGTCTCCCAAAGTAGTGGTTATCTTCAGGCGACCCAGGTTTTCATCCTGCTGTAATGTTTCCGCATCGGGGAACACTGTTTCGTCGAGCGTAATGTCCTTGATCCGCGCTTCTTCAGAAAAGGCATCATAATCGCGCGCATCACCTTCGTTTGCTGTTATCAGGTAACCTGTGCCGTCCAGGTTGACATATACAACCGCATCCGGATGATAAATACCGTATACCGGCCAGTTTTTCAGTTCGGTCACATCGTCCCTGTTACTGGCATCAAGCTCGTTCCCGGGTACGGAATGATCTTTGAACCCTAACGGGTATATGGCATCTATATGTTTGGTCTCCAGGTCTACCCGGGCCATAGCGTTATTTTCCTGTAAGGTAATCCAGGCCGTTTGCGAATCATCGGATATGGCTACATATTCCGGCTCCACATCCATTGACAGCGTTGCATTGGGGCCGAATACCCGGAACCCCTGCGACTTCAAGGCATCTTCCTGGCTATTGAACGCATCAAAATCAAGAGTGGTCACCGTACCGGTTTCCGTATCTATAATACTTATCGTTCCTTTGGGGTCGTTCAGGTAGTCAGCACTGGGTTCACCCTCATTGGCAGTGACAATATATTTACCGTCCGGAGAAAAAATGACCATATCGGGCAATGCACCTACCGTAAAGGCATCTTCCTGTTCCTGGGTATCGGTATTGTAAACCAGGACATTGCCATTTTGTTGTTTGTCCGGGGCCTCTACGGCTACAGCAAGTTGTTCCCCGTATACGGAAACACTGTTGGGCGTACCCACACCTATCGATATGGAAGTTCCCTTGACCGGAGAAGAAGGATCGGATATATCGTATACCATGACCTCATCGCCGTCCGGGTTCACCGTAAACATTTTATTCGTAAGCGGGTCAAATGCGGTTATCTCCGTGGTCCCCCCGGCATTAATCGTAGCCAGGTGTTGAAAATTTACATCTGCCGGGACTTCTCCCGGGTCGCCACCATGGTTATCATCACCGTTACAGGATATTAAAAACACGGCAGGTAAAAGGAGAAAGGGTAAGTTCTTTAGTCTCATCTGTTATCTTATTGATTTGTTCGACAGGCGCTATGCCTTTAAATAAGGCTATGAACTCATCTTGAGTTCTATGACTATCAGCCGGACTACGTCAGGGGCTGTGTTAATTTTCCCAAAGAAAGTGCCGGGCGGTTAAACAGAGGTTATTTAAAAAAGAAATTAATGTTAACATCCGGCACCTCTTACGGTCCAATATTAGATTTATACGACTCAGCCCCTAAAATGACCTCCCATGAGAATGTGCATGGCCTCCGCCATTAGGGGGCATACATTTGTCAGCAAACAGGGAGCATATGAACCGATCGGCTATTTCCACACTCTTTTGTACACTGGTTTTCTTCAATATAGCAAACCCGCAGGAACAGGGTTGGAAAATGGCCAGGAACGAAAAGGGCATTATCATCAGTTACCGGTGGGTGCCGGCCCCGGAAGGAAGAAAAGCACGGGAGATGAAAGCGGTATTTACCGTAGATTCTAATGTGAACTCCGTGATCTCTCAATTCAGGGATGGCCGTAAGTTCCGGCAATGGTCGGTAACTGCCAGCAACTGCGATATACAGCTAAAAAACGATAAATTATGGGAAGCCCATATTGAGTTACGCTTCCCCTGGCCTTTACGGTCCAGGGACCTGGTGACAAGAAATGAACTGATCACCTCCGGAAATACCATCATCCTTAAAATGAACAGCATTCCAAAAGCAAGACCGGAACTGCCCGGTACAAAGCGGATAGAATCCTATCTCGCTACCTGGCAATTTTCCGGAATTTCCGGAGGAAAGACGATGATAATCCACCGGGTCATCACTTACGACCCTCCGGAATTCCCGAGGATACTCGCGGATCCTGTTATACAGGATAAATTCATAGAATCCGTAGAGCGATTGCGACTACAAATTTGAAAAGTATTTTTTTATGCCGGGAGTTTTGACTATATTAAAAACTAAGATTTTTGCACTGGAAGGCAGTCCAAAGCAAATTGCCGGGGGATTTGCTCTGGGTTCCTTTATAGGCATGATGCCCATTCCCGGTCTGCAACTTTTTGTATCCCTGGGCTTAGCGTCCTGTATCGGTGTAAATAAGAAAGCCGCCTGTCTTGCTGTTTTCAATACCAACCTCTTCACCGGGGCTTTCATATTTGCATTTAACTACTGGCTGGGCAAGACCCTTCTGGGATTATCTTCCGATTTTGTCTTTCCGGATAAGATCGGTTTGGACTTCATATACATAATGATGACTTCCGGGAAAAATGTTTTTCCTTCCCTGTTAACAGGCGGATGCATTACAGGTATGTTTTCTGCATGGATAAGCCATCGCTTGGTCTTGCTCTGGTTCCGAAAAAAAACACATAGCTAATGTACGATCAAAATACATTCACAGTAATTACAGGGGCCAGTCAGGGATTGGGAAAAGCCTTGGCAGGGGTGTGTGCCCGACAGGGCCGGAACCTCATCCTCATCTCCCTTCCGGGTGAACATATACACCATACGGCCAAAGAACTCATGCAACAATATGCCGTGGAAGTCATTTGCCATGAAACCGACCTGATCAAAGAAGAAAATATATCGAAAACGGTTGCCCGCATTAAAAAATACAATATAAATATACTTATCAACAATGCGGGAATAGGCGGAACAAAGAAGTTTATGGATGCCGATCTTGCTTATATTGACCATATATTATTGCTGAACATGCGTTCACTGGTGATCCTGACACACCAGTTACTTCCCGTTCTCAAAAAACAGCAACAATCTTACATACTCAATATTTCCAGCCTGGCAGCCTTTTCGCCTATGCCCTATAAGACCGTATATCCCGCCACAAAAGCTTTCGTCTATTCTTTTTCCCGGGGACTTCATGCGGAATTGAAACGAAGCAACATCCACGTAGCCGTCGCTCATCCGGGAGGAATGGCTACCAACAGGGATACGACCAAACGAATAAGCTCTCATGGAAAATTTATACGCTTTTCAATACTTTCGACCGAAACGACAGCTGCCATTTGCATGGCAAGGCTGCTTCAGAAGGAGAGTATCATTATCCCGGGAAAAATGAACAGGTTTAGCTCAATCTTACAAAAATTTATGCCGGTGGATCTCCAGTTACGGATTTTCAGTACTAAATTACAACGCGAATTACAACAATAGCATAATGACAAACACCGTTTTGGTAACAGGCGCCAATGGTTTCCTGGGAAATCATATCGTAAGGATACTTCTGCAACGAAAATTCCGGGTCATTGCCCTGGTCCGCCCCGGCAGCGATATCCGTAGTCTGAATGGACTGGATTGTACTGTACGAAGAGGGGAACTGCACAATCCCGAGGACATCGGTCCGCTGGTCATGGAGTCGGATTATGTCATCCATTGCGCTTCCATGACCTCGCCGAACAGCACAAACCTCGATCTTTATAAAAAAGTCAATCTCGCTTCTACAGAATTACTGGTAAAAGCTTGTGAAAAACATAATATCCGGCGTTTTGTCCTGGTGAGTACGGCAAATTGTTTTACCAATGGCACTATCGAAAAGCCTGGAAACGAAAATTCCGGGTTTATGCCCTGGCTCCGGCATTCCGGTTACGCTTACAGTAAATACCTGGCCCAGGAGCACGTACTTCAAAAAAACAGGGAGGAAAATTTCCCGGGTATCGTCGTTGCCCCCACCTTCCTGGTAGGCCCGTATGACATTAAACCCTCCAGTGGTGCATTACTGCTATATGCCCTGAAGAACAAAATACTGTTTTGCCCGAAGGGCGGCAAAAGCTTTGTTGATGTCCGTGCCGTTGCCATTGCCACCGCAAATGCCCTTACCATGGGCAGAACAGGAGAATGCTACCTGCTTTCCGGGGCGAACCTGAGCTATAAGGAATATTTCATAAAAATACAGGAACTAACCCTCCGTCGAAAACAAATGATCCTAATACCAAAGCAACTCGAAAATATCTTTGGTGTAGCTTGTCGTATTTTTCCCCATCAAAAAATACGACTGCTGAAAACACATATGCGGATGTTGTCCCTCGACAATTATTTCAATAATACCAAGGCCAGAGAAGAACTACATATGCCCGATACCGACATAGATGAAGCCATAAAAAATTCCGTAAACTGGTTTACTGAAGAAGGTTATTTAAAAAAATAAGCCCTACTTTAGGATTAGCAAAGAACTCATTTAAACTTTTTAGATTGAAGCGAAAAACAGAGATTTTTAGTCCAGATGCAGGCTTTTTTGATCCCAATGATTATCGGGAGCATAGCCGTAGCTATGTGGTGAGAAAAAGACGAAATATGGGCTAAAAAGATCATTTTGCAGCCAATTGGAAAAAGTTTAAACGAGTTCATAATACATCTCTGTGAAAAGTAAGACCATACATATATTTTTTGCACGTCTGCTCCTTATTTACGGGCTACATCTTATTATAAAATGGGGAGATGAGACTTTCCATCATTTCTTTGATTTTACCCGTAGGGGGATTTATTTCTCCGTTTTTGTCATAAGCCTTTGGATGCTGTGCCTGTATCTGTTAGATTATATAAAAAATAAGTGGTTCACTCCCCGGAAAAAACCTTTTCCCTACCTGTTTTTCTGTATAGTATACGGTTATGTTTTTGCACTCATAACAAATGTGGTTTACAGGTATACCGATATTCACCATTTCGGAACGGATTGGGGCGATATCGGATATTTTAACCCCGTGCTCATTTTCGGCATCCTTATTCTTTTTATTTCTGCCCTGAGCTTTTACGAGTATTTTCAGACGGAACTGGCCGTAAAGGAAAACCAGTTGCTGACGGAAAAGTTAAAAAAAGAAAATGCCATTACACATTACAAACTGTTAAAGGCACAGATAGAACCACATTTTTTGTTCAACAGCCTCAGCGTGTTGTCTTCACTGGTACATAAGGATGCCGATCTCGCATCTGATTTCATTCTGAAATTATCGCGGATGTTGCGTTTTTCCATAGACAGGAATGACCGGATGTATGTTTTTATCGATGAAGAGATCAATTTTATGAAGGACTATTTCTTTCTTATTCAAACCCGCTTCGGAAACTCCGTAAGCCTGAAAGATGATCTTCGGCTAACAGGCAGACAGGATATTATCTTACCTCCCGGCACTTTACAGACCCTTATGGAAAATGCGATTAAGCACAATGGTTACAGCCCGGAAAAACCTTTGGAGGTCCGGATTTATAACGATGAGAAGTCCATATACATAAGTAATAATACAATCCCGAAAGAACATTCGTATGAGTCCACCGGGATAGGGCTTACGAATTTATCCAAAAGGTTTCATTTGTTATGCCGGCAGGATATCGGTTTCGGTATGGTAGAAGAAAATTTCATAGTTCGTTTGCCAATCATATTCAAAAACACAGACCATGCGCATATTGATTATTGAAGACGAAACACTTACGGCCGACCGGCTCCGGGACCTCCTGCTTCAATATGATGGGACCATAGAAATTGCGGCTATTCTCGGGTCGAACAAGACTGCGGTAAATTGGTATCGCAACAATAATATGCCCGACCTGGTATTCCAGGATATAGAACTTACCGATGGTAACTGTTTTCAGATATTCGACCAGGTAGAGGTAACGGCGCCCGTAATTTTCACTACGGCATACAGTAACTACGCTTTGAAGTCCTTTGCCCTGAACAGTATAGACTATATTGTCAAACCCTACGGTAAAGAAGATATTGCCGGGGCGCTTCAAAAGCTGGACCGGATGAAAAATATATTCCGTCCACCCGAAAAGGAAATACTCCGGGATGTTCTTGGCGCCCATATGTCCAGAAACCGGTTATTGGTAAAACTGGGCGACTTTTACAAAGCCGTCCGTACGGAAGAGGTTGCCTATTTTAAATCGGAAGACGGACTTACCTCGGCGCATACTTTTTCGGGAGAAAGACATTTTGTTGACCCCCCGGTAAACAAACTGGCCGAAGAGCTGGACCCGTTAGCATTCTTCCAGATAAACCGAAAGTTCATCCTGAATATATCGGCCATAGCCTCTATCCGGCAGTGGTTCGGAAATCGTCTGAAAATAGATCTCAAAGTACCGGGAGAAGAAGATATTATTGTAAGCAGGGACCGTGTCCGGTATTTTAAAGCCTGGCTGGACCAGTAAGGCAAAGTCTATTCCGGGTTGCAAACCTTACAATCATCCTGGTGTTCTCCTACCAGGTGTCCGTGTTCGTTCAATTTGTAATCACAGCAATCCATATACCCGTATTGCAATAATTTTCGTCCTCTTTGTATACGCGATTTGGCCCCGGAGACAGAGATTTTCAATATTCCGGCAACTTCTGCCTGCTTTTTTCCCTGTATTTCACTAAGCAGTAACGCTTCCCTGTACTTTTCAGGTAATTTGTCAATAAGAGGCAAAAGACAATCCTTTTCCGTCATTTCTTCCCCCTCTTCGGGTTCTACAGATATTCCGTCCTCCGGAAATAATACCTCCGCCCTGTTTTTTCTGTAGTGATCGGTTACCGCATTGCGAGCGATCGTATATATCCACGATTTGAGTTTTCCTTCATCCTCCAGGTCATCCAGGTGCAAGTGTACCCTGGCAAATACTTCCTGTAACAGATCTTTTGCTGTTTCGGGGTTATCAATCCTGTTACGGATATACCCTTTGATTTCTCCGGAAAAGCGTTCCCATATCGTTGCTGTCTCCATAATCCCCAATATACGAAAAATTAAAAAAAGTTCATGTCATAAATTACCGGGAGCTACTTATGGTTATCACCACAAAAAGACTCCCGGAAGTTTCTGTTTTTTACATCCCGCTTCCTAGCACTCGCAATGAGCACAGGTACAGTTTTCGCAGGTGCATCCCGCACAATTTCCTTCTTTGCAGGATGTACACTGGCATTTACAATCATGTGTTGTTTCCATAGTATATAATTTTCGATTACATTTATTAAGACGGAAGATTCTGTGAAAAGACGCATTTTTTTACTCTTTTTTCAGTTGTGGTTCACCCCGGAAAAAAATATTTAAAAAAATCCGGGAAAGGATAAAATATTTCTCCGGCTATTCCGACTATATAAGTATAACGCATCTTCATTGCATGGACCAACAGGAAAAAAATATTGTCATACAACGGGTAACAATCTCCGAGGAAGGCAAGTTGATCCACTTTCTGAAACAATGGATACCGAACAGGGAAGATGCCAGAGATATAGTACAGGATGTTTTTTACAACCTGGTGCTTGGTTTTGAAGAGATCCGGGACCTCGACAAGATTTCTTCATGGCTCTACAGTACGGCCAGGTTTAAGGCCATCGACTTTTTACGTAAAAAGAGACCTACGCCGGAATCGGAACTGGCAAGACCTTCGGACATGGACGAAAACGAGACAGGTATTTTTGAGTGGCTCCAGGAACATATCCCGCCCCACCAGGAAACGGAAATGTGGCAGGAAGAAGTATACCGGATAGTGGAATACACCCTGGGAACCCTTCCTAAAGAGCAGCGGGATGCCTTTGCACTCCATGAACTAGAAGGTATTCCCATTGCCGAGATCGCCCGGAAACAGAAAGTTTCGGTAAATACCGTGTTGTCCAGAAAGCGATATGCCGTGGTGCGGCTTAAAAAAGAACTGCAACTCTTGTATAACGAGTTAAATGATTGACCCATGAAACCGGCATGTTCTAAATAATGATATGACACACAGGAGAATAATTATTTTAAACATCAAAGGTTATGTATGACCGATAAAAACAATAAAAAATAAACAGATGAAAGTATTAAAGATCATAGGACTCGTAGTCGTAAAACTGGCTTGCATTGCTCTTTATGTATTTGTGGTAATGCAATTATGGAACTGGTTAATGCCATATGTATTTGGTATTACCGCACTTACCTTCTGGCAAACCCTGGGCGTTTTACTGTTGTGTAAACTGTTATTCCTGGGAAGCGGCTGGAACTACAGAAGAAGATACGGCCCTCCCGGCTATGCCAAACGCCAATGGAAATCCGGATTCCAACAAAAATGGAAAGAAAAACTGTGCAACCGTCAAGAAAACGACAATGAACAATAGAACCGTCACTCTGGAAGTGCTGGTATTTGCCACCAGCATAAACTCCACCAATGAAGCCAATGCCATACTGGAAGCGCTATTGCTTCACAAAGGTGTAAAACAGGCCAATTTCGACCTGGAAGATGTGGATAATATTCTCCGTATCGTCTCCTGCGGGATCACGGAGGAAGAAGTAGAAAGTATCCTTATGTATCGGAATACACAATGCAAAGCACTGATGTAGCCTGCAAAAACAAAGATTCCGGAAATTCCCTGAAATAAAGAGATCACAGCTAAGGGAACGTCCGGAATCCGGTATTGGAAAATATAGCTATTGCTGCCTATTTGTCTTCTTTTCTTATCATATGTCTTTCCCTGGCCAGAAGGGTGTTTTTCAGGAGCATTGCTATGGTCATAGGTCCCACACCTCCGGGCACCGGGGTAATATAACTGACTTTTTTACTTACGTTCTCAAAATCCACATCCCCGACAATACGATATCCCCTGGCTGCGGATTCATCCGGGACCCGGGTTATCCCCACGTCGATAATAACGGCATCGTCTTTTACCATTTCTGCTTTCAGATAGTTAGGTCGCCCCAGGGCAGTAATAATAATATCGGCCTGTGAGGTGATCTGGGTTATATTCCTGGTATGGCTGTGTGTAAGGGTCACCGTGGAATTTCCGGGAAATCCTTTTCTTCCCATAAGGATGCTCATTGGCCTTCCCACGATATGGCTCCGTCCTATTACCACAGTGTGCTTTCCTTTGGTCTCTACATTATAACGCTCCAGAAGTTCGAGTATACCAAAAGGTGTAGCAGGGATAAAAGTAGTCATATCCAACGCCATTTTACCGAAGTTCACCGGGTGAAAACCATCTACATCCTTATCCGGGTCCACGGCCATCAGCACCTTTTGGGTATCTATCTGCTTGGGCAGCGGTAACTGTACGATAAAACCATCTATGCCATCATCTTCATTGAGGTCTTTGATCTTTTTCAGTAATTCCACTTCACTGATGGTACTGGGCAATTTCACGAGAGTCGACTCAAACCCTATCCTTTCACAAGCTTTTACTTTACTTCCCACATAAGTAAGACTGGCTCCGTCATTTCCTACCAGTACGGCTGCAAGATGCGGTACCTTCTCTCCTTTTTTCTTCATCTCCGCTACTTCCGCAGCTATTTCATCCTTAATTTGATTGGAAATTTTCTTCCCGTCGAGTAATTCCATTTTATCGTTTGTGGTTTGTAGTTTATTGGTTTTGGAACTGAGGAGTATCCTCCCCTGCCTTTGGCATCTCCCCTTTGGGGAGCCTATAATCTTTTTAACTTATTATCCAATTATCTCATTAACGCATTCCCTTCATTCCGCTCATCATCTGCATCATTTTACGGCCACTGCCTCCCTGCATCATCTTCATCATCTTGCTCATCTGGTTAAACTGTTTCAGCAACTGGTTAATCTCCTGTACGGATGTACCGGAACCTTTGGCTATCCTTTTTTTACGGGATGCGTTCAGCATGGACGGCACAGAGCGTTCCTCCGGGGTCATGGAATGGATAATGGCTTCTATATGCTTAAACGCGTCATCGTCTATATCCACATCTTTGAGGGCTTTACCTGCACCGGGAATCATCCCCATGAGATCTTTCATGCTCCCCATCTTTTTGATCTGCTGTATCTGCGAAAGGAAATCATCAAAACCAAACTGGTTCTTGGCTATCTTTTTCTGCAGTTTTCGCGCTTCTTCTTCATCGTATTGTTCCTGGGCTCGTTCCACAAGCGACACTACATCTCCCATTCCCAGGATACGGTCGGCCATACGTGAAGGGTGAAATACATCGATAGCATCCATTTTTTCTCCCGTACCTATAAACTTGATAGGTTTGTTCACTACGGATTTAATGGAAATCGCCGCTCCACCACGGGTATCCCCATCAAGTTTGGTAAGGATCACCCCGTCAAAATCCAGCCTGTCATTAAATGCCTTGGCCGTATTTACCGCGTCCTGCCCGGTCATGGCATCTACCACAAACAGGGTTTCTTCGGGAGTAATAGCTTTGTGAATGTTGGATATTTCGATCATCATCTCCTCATCCACTGCAAGACGACCGGCCGTATCGACGATAACCACATTGTGCCCGTTGGCTTTGGCATGTTGTATACCCGCCTTGGCAATGGCCACCGGGTCGTTATTATCCCGGTCGGAATAAACTTCAATACCTATTTGTTCTCCAACCACATGCAACTGGTCTATCGCCGCGGGGCGATACACGTCACAGGCTACAAGAAGAGGTTTCTTTGTCTTTTTATTTTTAAGGTAATTGGCCAGTTTTCCGGAGAAAGTGGTTTTACCGGACCCCTGTAATCCCGACATAAGGATCACGGAAGGGTTTCCGGAAAGATCAATCCCTTCGGCATCCCCGCCCATAAGTTCGGTAAGTTCGTCTTTGACGAGCTTTACCATAAGTTGTCCGGGCTGTAATGTAGTCAATACATTCTGGCCAAGAGCCTTTTCCTTGATACTATTGGTAAAATCCTTGGCTATCTTGAAGTTAACGTCGGCATCGAGAAGCGCTCTTCTCACTTCCTTCAGGGTCTCCGCTACATTGATCTCCGTAATCTGCCCGTGCCCTTTGAGGACGTGAAGGGCTTTATCCAGCTTTTCACTTAAATTGTCAAACATAATTACCTGCTTCTTTTTTTACAAGATTACCACTTCGTTTTGCGGCAGGTGCAAATTTAAGAATTTGTACCGAAGACAACCAGGCTGAAGCCCTAATTTTAAACATTTTCCATTTACAGCACCACAAAACCGGAAAAGCTCAGTCTCTTTAACAAAAACTTTTCTTTTTTATAATCTGTCTATACGGTCCGAATGCTTCCAAAATGGTAACTTAACCTTCTTATAAACCACAAATCAAAAACTTATGAAAAAATCTGACCTGCTTTTGCTAACCGGAAAAATCCCGGTTTTATTAGTCTTATGCACTTTGTTTGCCTGTAGTAATCCCGAAACGGAAGATTTTACCCTACCCGGTGAAGAAGCCATGACCTACGCCTCCGGGAGTTCCGGCCTTGCCAAACGATGGGCGCCTGTACACTACATGGATGTCGATGCCACGGGGACGTATTCCGAAGGTGGTAAATCCGATTACCTTACCGCAATAGATTACGATGGCGACTGGAACGCGGAAAACAACTGGGAAAACCTGGCTGCCCACGGCGATGCCCTGTACGCTCACTGCTATTATTCTGTGGTAGAAACCACTACACATTGGTTTATCATCTACGCATTTTTTCACCCGAGGGACTGGACGGACATTTTTTTCCTTTACGAGCTCGACCAGCACGAAAATGATCTGGAAGGCGTAATGATGATCGTAAAAAAAGACGGGTCCGCTTATGGATCTTTACAAGGGGCCGTTACTGTTAGCCATTCCGATTTCTATTCATATACTACGGCAGATAGTCCTTTATATAGCGGACCGGAAAGTGTGGACGGTGTATTACAAACGGTGGAATACCAGGGAGAACAGCACCCGGTAACCGCCCAGGAAGCCAAAGGTCACGGTCTGAAGGCATGGCCCCAGTATGACATAAACGGTGACGGTATCATCTACTATCCTTCCATGACAGACAATGCCGAGGCACCTGCGGATAATTATGACACTCATGTGGAATATAAACTTGTAGACATCTTCGAAACCGGAGGATTATGGGACCAGCGGGCAAATACCGAACTGTTTTTCAACGCAGGAGGCGGCTTCAAGGGAAATAATTTTGGTAACGGGGGAGCAAATGCCCCCTGGGCGTGGAATGATGGGAATGACGGCCTGGTACAATCGGGCGAAATGGCCACGGACCCGGCCAAGCTTACGGACAATTATTTCTACGGTCTGGGCGATTTTTCGCATGTATATCTCAACAATTCTTATGACAGCGCTTCCGGAGGGGTTGCTACATTCTATGAACATTGCAATTATGAAGGTTATGCCGTGTCTCTCCGTCCGGGAGATTATACACTTACCGATTTGCAGTCCCGCGGTATTTCCAATGATGATATTTCTTCTTTAAAACTGGAAAACGGATACGGGGTGATCCTGTATTGGGACAACAACCTGAACGGTAGTTCCCTGACAAAAACGGTATCTGACGAATGCCTGGGAGACGACGGGTTTAATGATGAAGTAAGCTCTGTCCGAATATCAGCATTATAGAGGGAGCAGGCAGAAAAGTTGGGGAGTTATGGTAAACATTTCCGGAGAGAGATCAACTCCAAAACTATTATAAAAAGAGAAAGAGGCCTTATGGCCTCTTTTCTGGCTGCCAGGCACCCCTACCTGACAGCTCAATCCAAACAACCTAAATTTAACAGTTGATAATTTTATTGGTAAAAAATAATAGACAGATTGTTAAACCAAAACATCAACTGTATACTGTATATTTTTAAGTTTATTACTTTAAATCCGGTAACCGTTTTTTATCTTCCTCTCCAAATCCGGCATCATTTTCTCTATACATACATCCGGCTACCTGTTATTTATCCTCCATTGGAGTCACATATACTTTTGCCTTCCTTCACTGCGGAGATCAGTTCGCTGTTCGTATTTATCTCCACCCCTTCTTCCCCTGTAGCATATTCTACTACCAAAGGGTAATTTATACTGGTATGCAGATTACCGATCTGGTCAATGAACTTATAAAAATCTTCATCACCATCTATGGTGACGCTACCATTGGATTGGTTATTCGCATTATATGTCAGCATTTCCAGTGGATATTGAAAATTTACACAAGTAATGCGATCTTCCGGAGTATCGGCACACATTTCTTTCAGTACAGCAAACTCTTCATTAGAATTCACTGTTATCTCCGAATATTCCTTTGATATTATCGTCACAGGAAATTGCAATGTCACAGGTATTTGCAATTCTTCCACTATCCGTTCCACAATGCTCAGGTCTCCTTCATTGTTTATCATCCGTACGGCTCCGTTGAGGGTCACTGCTACCGGAAGCTTTATTGTTCCGCAGCTATACCCGTCCATAAAATCATCCGATCTTCCGTTGTTGGCGGTAGCTCTCTGAATCCACATAACCATTTCCGAACCGTCGGTAATAACCAAATCCGGATCTTCCCCTATCATTTCACTCACTTCGCTCTGGCAGGAAAAAAATAAAAAGAACGTTATCCACAAAACCCGAAGGCTCCCCGAAAAACTTCTCTCTATTTTCCCGGCGCATTTCGTCATTAAAACAGTTATAATTCCAAATACCCTACCCCTCATTTTATTTTTTTTATTTTTTTTCATGAAAATAGCCTGAAAGAACACTTACAGGATACAGATTTAACATTCGTTATTACCCTATGTGACTGCAATGTACACAGACAGTTTACAGTATACAAGTCCCAAAAGGGGAATAAAATAAATATTACTTTTTCCAAACACCAACACTTTTCTTCGGTTTAACGTACCGCGGGCTTTCCTTCTATTTTCAAAATAAATATCTTTGTTGCTAGACAGATGTTAGATCTATGCTACGACAAGACAGCCCGGTATGCTCGGAAAAGACATATACTTCTCTATACAATGCCTATGCGGAAACGCTGAACAACTTTGTTTATTACAAATGCGGGGACAGCAAGGAAGCGGAGGACATTGTACAGGAATCCTTTATCAGACTCTGGAAAAACTGTAACAAGGTGCCTTTTGAAAAGGCCAGGTCTTTTTTATTTACGGTAGCCAATAATTTATTTCTGAATATAGTGGCCCACAAAAAGGTAATACTCCATTATGCCAAAGAAAAAACCGGTGATGTAGACCGGGAAAGTCCGCAGTTTGTCCTGGAAGAGAAAGAATATATGATTAAACTGCAAACGGCCATTGCCAACCTCAGTGAAGCGCAACGAACGGCTTTCCTCCTGAACCGAATAGATGGTATGAAATATGCGGAAATAGCAAAGACTCTCGGCATATCGGTAAAGGCTGTGGAAAAAAGGATACACAAGGCCCTGATAAGTCTCAGAAGTGAAATAGAAGGATTTTAGACGGAATATCCTGATGACGAAAAAAGAGAAACAGGAAAGCACTCGCATCTCTTTTCCGATGATAATAACAAACCTGAAAGGTAGGGTTTTTACCCTTCAAACTGTTAAATGACTAAATACCAGAAATGAAGAACGATATCCTGTTAGCAAAATGGCTGAGTGGTGAGATTTCTGAAGAAGAGCTCGAAATCCTGAAAAAATCCGGGGATTTGCATGCTTACGAGAAAATCGCCACATATGCCGGCAGGTTAAAGGCCCCGCCCTTTGACAAGGAAGCCGTTTTGCAAAAAATACAGCAGGCCAGTCAGCATTCTTCTTCCGGGATCCGGCGAATTTATCCCTGGAAACGTTTTGCGCAGATAGCCGCCGTAATCAGCATTGCTCTGGTCTCTTATATTTTCCTTCGCAAAGAAAACACCGTCATCTCCACTGCCAACGCAGAAAAGACAAACCTTGTACTTCCGGATGAATCCCGGGTGATATTGAACGCCGGGTCCGTGTTGACGTACAACCGCAAAAAATGGGATGAAAAAAGAGAAGTACAACTGGAAGGAGAAGGCTTTTTCAAAGTGGTCAACGGCAGTTCTTTCGACGTTAAAACCTCTGCCGGAACGGTCTCTGTCCTGGGTACGGAATTCAATGTGAAGAACCGGGAAAACTATTTTGAAGTAAGTTGTTATAAGGGGTCCGTAATGGTTATCCATCGGAAAGACATCATAAAGCTCATACCCGGCGAGACCTTTAAGGCACTGGAAGGGGAAAAAGCAAAAACAGAAAATACCATAGAAATCGAACCCTCATGGCTACGTGACGAAAGCTCTTTTAAAAGCGTCCCTTACACCTTGGTTTTGAAGGAATTCGAAAGACAATATAACGTTCATATTAATGTTCGGGCAGAAACAAACCTCGATTTTACCGGAAGTTTTAGCAATAAGGACATAGAAACCGCTTTAAAAAGTATTACCTTGCCATTCCGTCTAAAGTATAAGTTTACGGATGGCAAAAAGGACGAGATCACCATATACACCGATAAAGATTAGATTGGTCGGGGCCTTGTTACCCCTCTTTTTCCTTTGTTTTTCTCCAGGCCTTTTTGCTCAGGAAAAGCAATCGCTTACCCGTATTTTACCTGCGCTGGAAAACCATTTTCATATAAAATTTTCCTATGCCGACGAAGATATCGCCCCATACCGGGTCCCCCCCCCAGACCTGGAGAAACAACTTCCGGAGATCCTGACAGAAATAGAGGCCAACACTTCACTGGCTTTCAAAAAACTGGATAGCCGGTACTATGCCATTACCCAAAGAACAACAGAACTCTGTATTACATTAAAAGACGCCCTGAGCGGCGATCCGGTTGTAGGCGCCACTGTGGAGATTACCGGGAATAACCGGTTTGCCGTGACCGACACCCTGGGGAATTTTCGCTTTTCGGACATTTCCGGCAATAAGGAGCTCCTCATCCGGTCCATGGGATACAAGACTACGAACATCTATGCAGCCGAATGGGCAGACACTCCCTGCAAGACCCTGCTGCTCCAGCCCGAATACCAGGAACTGGAAGAAGTAGTGGTAAAACAGTACCTTACGACAGGGCTTCAAAAGAAAATGGACGGAAGCGTAGGGATCAGCACCGAAAGTTTCGGAATTCTTCCCGGGCTGGCAGAACCGGACATTCTCCACACCATACAGGCCCTTCCGGGTGTAAAAAGCGTCAATGAAACCGTATCCAATATCAACATCCGGGGTGGTTCCCACGATCAGAACCTCATCCTCTGGGACGGTATAAAAATGTACCAGTCCGGCCACTTCTTCGGATTGATCTCCGCCTTCAATCCTTATCTCACCCGGAACGTATCGGTAATTAAGAACGGGGCAAGCGCCCTGTATGGCGACGGGGTAAGTGGCACCATAGATATGCATTCCGCCAATGAGATCAATGATGTCTTTTCCGGGGGCGGCGGGTTTAATCTCATCGGGGCAGATGCTTTTGCACGTATACCACTGGACAAAAAGCTGGCCGTACATATCTCCGCCAGGCGTTCCGTTACCGATTTTGTTTCTACCCCCACGTATAATTCCTATTTTGAGCGGGTTTTCCAGGACTCCAAAATAACCGATATAGATAACCAGGAAGTTTCCGAAGATATTCAGCGAAATGAAAATTTCTTCTTTTATGACGCCAGCCTGAAAGTCCTGTACGATCCGCACGAAAAACACAAAATACGGGCAAATGCCATTATATTCAAGAACAGTCTTCTGTATGATGAAAGTACAATTTCTACATCCGAATCCAAACAGAGCACGCTGGACCAGCAAAACCTCGCTTTCGGTGCCAGCGTGGAAAGCGAATGGTCTGCCAGGTTTACGTCTTCCGTAAATGCCTATTACACCAAATACAATCTCGACGCCGCAAATTATACCCTTTTTACGGACCAACGCCTCATATTGAACAACGAGGTACTGGAAAGCGGTATAAGGCTCCAAACCAATTACAAGATAACGAACACCATAAACCTGCTGAACGGGTACCAGTTTTACGAAGTAGGTATTACCAATACGGACGATATAAACACCCCGAGGTTTCGTGTAAAAGAAAAGGATGTGATTAAAAACCATGCCTTTTTCTCGGAAGTCAGCTACCAGTCGCCACAGAAAAAGACGTACATAAGGGCTGGTCTCCGGGTAAACCACATCGGAAAATTTGAAAAATACATTTACGAACCGCGATTAAACATACATCAAAAACTCAACCGCCGGCTCGCCCTGGAACTACAAGGGGAAATGAGGAGCCAGGTCACGAATCAGGTCATCGACCTGCAACGGGATTTTCTCGGAGTAGAAAAAAGACGGTGGATATTATCCAATAATGACGACCTGCCGGTAACCAGGAGCAAACAGACCTCTATCGGGATCAATTATAACAGAAGCAGTTTCTATACCGGCCTGGAAGTTTTTTACAAAACGGTGGACGGTATCACCACATCCGGTCAGGAATTTCAGAACGAAGGGCAATACCTGAGAACAGCGGGGAGTTATACGACCAAGGGCCTGGAATTCCTCATCAACAAAAAAACAGGGAGGTACAGTACCTGGTTGAGCTATACCTATTCCATGAACGACTACGAGTTTGAAGCGCTCGATCCGGCTTCTTTTCCGAATAACCTCGATATCCGCCATTCCGTTTCCTTCGCCGGAACCTACATCATAAATAATCTGAAACTCGCCCTCGGGCTTAACTGGCACTCCGGCCGGCCTTTTACCATGCCGCAGGAAGGCAATGAAGTCATAGAAAGGCAAACAGGAAATACCATTAACTACAACAGTTCCAACAGCGACAGACTTCCCCAGTTCCTGCGTGCTGACCTGTCCTCTACCTACAATTTTTCCATAAGCGAAAAAGTAAATGCTACCGTAGGTATAGCCATATTAAACGTATTCAACAAAAAGAACACCCTCGATATCTATTACCGGCTCGAAGACGACCGGAGTACGGATATACAACGGGTGGAAAACCTTTCACTCGGCATAACCCCCAACATGACCTTCCGTGTTTTCTTTTAAGGAATTACCCGAATACAAAACCCCGGTAACGCACAATTACCGGGGTTTCTGCAACTAAAAATAAAAAACTTAAAAACTAACTAACTTCAAAATAATTGAACACGATCATTCAAAACTTTTACTACCGTCCGGTTGATATATATAGTTAAAGGTATAATATCTCAATTCACTCTCCAGATCCGGGTCGGCCGGGGCATCTTTGTAATAACTCAGAATCTCCACTTTGGCGTATTTACCATCGTGAGTTCTCACGACCAATATCTTCCCTGCGATCGGAGAGATAACGTGATTAGGTGCGCCACTGTAACTATACCATCCATTGCCGCTCCCCGTAGGCAAAGCATACCCTTCTACACTGTCTTGCACAAATTCCGTATCGTCCGGGGCTTCGGTTATCTCATTAAAAGTGCCTGTCTCCACGGCTATAGCCGCATCGCCTGTACGTCCGGGTTCATCTTCATCACCAAAGCCAGTACCGCCATTCACAATAATGGTAGTTGCCCTGAAGGCTATATCCCAGTCATCTCCTTCAACTGTTGTCCCGGCGGAGAAGCTGAATTTAACAAACGGTCCTGCCTCCTGCCCCTGTTCTCCTTCTGAAGGGGCATACAAATTTTCTACGGTCTCTACCTCCAACGGTTCCGGTTCTTCGTTGGGGCTGTCGTCATCACTGCTGCAGGACGTTAGAAACGCCACAGAAAACAAAGCGATTAAAAAATTCTTGTGTGTAAACTTCATAGTCATCCGTGTTTAAAATTAAAATTGAAACTGTACCCTCCCGTAAACGATCCGCCCGGGAAGATTGCTAATATTTGTATCTGTACGATCCAGAATATTGTCTACACCAAGTTGCACTTTTACGTTTTTGTAAATATCCTTTGTAAAAGAAGCGTGCAGTTGTACATAGCCATCCACAAAATCGTCGTATTTGTCCAATATCTGATTATCATTACTGTCTAACAATCCGAATTTACTCCGGTAAACAGCCCTTAGATTTGCCGAAGCCTTCCAATGGGGTATGTTATAAAACAACTTGACATTAGCCGTATGCCTGGAACGGTTATACAGGCCGAAGTAATCGGCTTTTTTTAGCCGAAAAGTGTTATTTTCGGCATCTCGCGCAAAATAGCCTTCATTATCAAATTGTCTCTCCACATCTTTATCTTTGGCAAATAGTAGTTGGTATCCCGTAATAAGTTTCAGATTTTCAGTAAGCTGATAAGTGGCATTTATTTCTGCACCATAGGTATACACCTCTCCCACATTATAGTAACTAAAAACATTTTGTCCGTTTTTCAATTGTGCCACCGCCCTGGTATCTATAAGGTTTTCAATGGAATTATAAAAAAGATTGACTTCAGTTTTCAGTTGGTCATACCTGGCGGTAACTCCAAGGTTATAGCCAACGGAATTTTCGGTTTTCAGGTCTTTGTTATAAATCTCCGGATCCATGGCATAATTGCGCAGCCGTCCCTGTTTGTCCAGTTCCTGTAAACGGTCATAGACAACGTTATATCCCAATACAATATATCCTACCGCAGAATTCTCAAAATCGAAGTACAACTGGCGAAGGTCGGGCACTTTAAATCCCACTCCGGCGGAACCCTTGATACTAATCGCTTCGGAAATATCATATTTGGCGGAAAGCTTCGGGCTAAAAGCCGACTCGTATATGTTGTGTGCATCATACCTTACTCCTGCTATGACATTCAACCGTTCTATCGGCCGGAAGTCGTATTGCGCATAGGCATATATGGCATTAAAATCTACATTATCGCTAAAATAGGTGCGGTTTAGCGTATTAAAGTTTGCCCCGGCACCTACGGTCAGTATACCTTTGTTCCCCGCAGTATAATACATCCTCACCTCTGGCCTTATTATACTTTCATTATAATAACTACGTTCAAACAGGCTGTTTGTCGTGGTGTAAAGCTTTTGTTCGGTTTTGAACCTGGTGGTATAAAACTCGTATTCCATCTTCCAGCGCTCATCCGGGGTTTGTGTTACTGTAGCATGCAGGTTCCATTCATCAGTTGTCCCTTTTCCCGATAACAGTTCTTCCGAAACTTCGCTTTTTGCTTCTATCTGTTGATTAAAAAAGCGAGAAGACACATTTATATTCCACTTCTCTGACGGCCGGTACCGAAACTGCAATCCCGAGGTTATATTTTGAAAAGGCTCTACGGTATTGTATATATCCCCGGGAGTGAGATCATAACCGTTACTTTTATAAAGATTGGTATAGGCCGAAAATCCGTATTTAGACTTTCCATAAGACACAGAGGAAGAAACATCGTGTGTGTCAAAGGTTCCATAACGATAGCTAAATTCCCCTTTTATGGTATTGGACACAGGTTTTTCAGTAATGATATTGATCACTCCTCCCATGGCTTCCGACCCAAAGAGACTGGACGACGGCCCTTTTACGATCTCTATTTGTTTTATGTTGGCCACTGTAATACGATTAAGGTCCAAAGTACCCGCGCTCCTGCCTATCAATGGCACACCGTCTATTAATATCAATGTATAGGCCGCATCCAATCCCTGGATCTGAATGCCTTCTACACCCCCAAAATCAGGAACGGTTATAAGCCCGGTCTGTTCTTCCAGTATATCGGATAACCGCAACGACCCTGAATTTTGTATCTGCTCCCTGGATATTAACTGTGCGGGAAGGGGAACGGATGATAATTGCCTCAGATTTCTCGTAGCACTGACAACCACCTCCTCTAATTCTTGTGTCGTTAGCGTATCCTTTTCCTTGTGTTGCGCAAAAATTGTGGCGGTCATCATAAAAGTTACCATTAAAACTTTTCTATTTAGAACCATTCTCAATAACTTTGAAGCAAATATATAATTTATTTTTATTTAATCTAAATTAAATTACTAAATTTGTCCACGGATCACCGGATGATTTCCGGGACAACAAGTCGTAATATTTTAAACTAAACCACTAATTATGATGAAAAACTCCGTTTTGCTTCAGGCTCTATTAGCATTCGGGTTCAGTACCCTGGGTTATGCACAGACTGCAAGGGAAAAGGATGCCCAGTCTATCAAAGACATGTGCGGGTGCTATGAAATAACCTTTAATTTCGCCGAGACTTTTGCCCCGGACAAGGACTACGAATTTCACGATCGTTATAAAGCAGGGGCCCTGGAATGGGTAACCCCGGTAGAAGAAGACAACAACAAGATTGTTCTGCAACATCTTCTCATTGTAAACGATACCATGATCATCAAACACTGGCGACAAGACTGGCTTTATGAAAATACCGACCTGTATACCTTCTATAAAGACAACCAGTGGAACTACACAAAACTCGACCCTGATGACGTAAAAGGACAATGGACACAGAAAGTATACCAGGTGGATGACAGTCCCCGGTACGAAGGTTCGGCAACCTGGGTACATGTAGATGGTAAGGATTACTGGGAAAACACCACGGACGCTCCCCTGCCCCGAAGGGAACACACCAAAAGAAACGATTATAATGTTACCAGCCGAACCAATCGCCAGGAAATCACCGGTTACGGCTGGTTACACGAGCAGGATAATGATAAGGTGATAAGAGATGATAAGGGTGAAGATACGGTCCTCGCACAGGAAAAAGGCATGAACTACTACAGGAAAGTAGATGATTCCAAATGTGACCCCGCCAAAAAATGGTGGAAAGAAAACCAGGATTACTGGGCTAAAGTCCGTGCGGAATGGGATGAGATCTTCGCAAGGAAAACCACTTTAAAACTGCTCCCCAAAGCAAACGACAAAAGATTATACGAAGTATTGTTTGATATGGATACCAATGCTTCCGCCCAAGATATTAAAGATGCAATAGTGCCCTTTATTGCTCCCGATAATTATCGGGATTAGTTTTCATCTATGGTTAACTATGAACCGTCTTGTCCCAAGCAAGGCGGTTTTTTTGTTTGGGAGTTATGGAGGGGCTATATAACTCCGGAACTCCAAAACTAAAAAACTCATTCCTCTTCACCCCCGACTTCCAACCAGGTACTTTACAAACTTCGCGCTTCATGCTCCGTACTCCACGCTTCCAACTTCTCACTTCATACCTTTAACCTCGTACCTCTAACGTCATCATCACATTCTTTCCGGCACATCAATACCCAACATGCGCAGGCCGGACGCGATAACTTCTCCCACCTTTTTAGCGAGCTGAACCCGGAATCCTTTACGGGTTTCTTCTTCTGCTCCCAATATGGAAACATTCTGGTAGAAAGAGTTAAACTCCTTTACGAGATCATATGTATAATTGGCAATGACTGCCGGACTGTAATTTTCGGCTGCACTACCAAGAATCTCCGGGAAGGCTTCGAGTTGTTTCAGCAATTCTTTTTCCTTCTCATGCAGTTCAATTTCTCCTGTCTCCCGGCTGAAATCCGTCCCTTCCGCTTTTCTTAATATGGATTGGATCCTCGCATACGTATATTGAATGAATGGCCCTGTATTCCCTGCAAAATCCACAGACTCTTCCGGGTTGAACAGTATCCGCTTTTTAGGGTCTACCTTAAGAATATAGTACTTTAAGGCCCCGAGACCGATAATCCGGTATAATTCCTTTTTTTCTTCTTCCGAATAACCATCCAGTTTCCCAAGTTCCCTGGAAATATCTTCGGCGGTATCTGTCATTTCCACAATAAGATCATCGGCATCCACGACTGTTCCTTCCCGGCTCTTCATTTTTCCGCCGGGCAGGTCCACCATTCCATAACTCAGGTGGTACAAACTCTGTGCCCAGTCATAACCGAGTTTTTGCAATATGAGGAAAAGTACTTTAAAGTGATAGTCCTGTTCGTTCCCCACAGTATATACCATGCCCCCGATATCCGGGTGGTCTTTTACCCGCTGGATCGCCGTTCCGATATCCTGTGTCATATAAACAGCAGTACCGTCTGCCCGCAATACGATCTTTTCGTCCAGACCGTCGTCCGTAAGGTCTATCCATACGCTTCCGTCCTCTTTTCTATAAAATACTCCTCTGCCCAGGCCTTCTTCCACTACATCTTTACCCAAAAGGTAGGTATTGCTTTCGTAATAGTAAGAATCGAAGTCCACCCCCAGGTTCCTGTAGGTAATCTCAAATCCGTCATATACCCATTGGTTCATGGTTTTCCAAAGGCTGACAACCTCTTCGTCTCCCGCTTCCCACTTCCTTAGCATTTCCTGGGCTTCCAGCAAAAGCGGCGCTTTTTTGGCCGCCTCTTCCCTGGCCATGCCTTCCGAAACAAGGGTTTCTATTTCCTTTTTATATTCCTTATCGAAAATTACATAGTAATTCCCCACCAATTTGTCTCCTTTGAGACCCGTAGATCCGGGAGTTTCACCGTTCCCGAATTTTTGCCAGGCCAGCATGGACTTACATATATGTATCCCCCTGTCATTTATGATCTGGGTTTTATATACTTTTTTTCCGGCCGCTTTGAGTATCTCCGCAACCGAATATCCGAGCAGGTTATTGCGTATATGTCCCAGGTGTAGCGGTTTGTTCGTGTTGGGGGACGAATATTCTACCAAAACAGCTTTTCCTTCCGGGTCGGGAGTGACGTATCCGTAATTCTCCCGGTCTTTTATCTCATGAAAGAAATCCAGATAATACCTGTCGCTTATCACCAGGTTCAAAAAACCTTTAACCACGTTAAAGCGTGCCACTTCCTCTACATTTTCCTCCAGGTATGTCCCGATCTGCTCCCCGATAACCTGCGGGTTACCCTTAACCCGGCGAAGCATAGGGAATACAACTACCGTTACATCTCCCTCGAAATCCTTTCGGGTTGGCTGTAGTTCTACCGTTTCGAGTTCGGCATCAAATATCTTTTTTACGGCTTCTTTTACGTTGGTAATAATAAGGTCTTGTATGTCCATCTACATATTTTTTGTCCTGTACAGGCGTGCAAAGATAAAAAGACTTTGGATTTTAAATGTCGGATTTCAGATTTGCTTTCGGAATTAAAGGATCACAGCATAAAAACAATTATCTCTATTCCCAAAGACCGTGATCCGATCCCCTATCTCACGTCTCATATCTAATATCTTGTATCTAAAAAAAGAGTATCTTTATAAAAAATTTCCCATGCTTCTCTACGCTTCCTATAATGAGACCAAAAACAAGAAAAAAATTGAAAAAGTAGTAGGCAAACCCTGTACTATTGCGGACAGAGTGAAGATCGGAGGGGTACACTCCCCGAAAATGGATATTGTATCGTCTTCCGTACAACTCCACAATCTGCTCATCTTGAACAAGGCGATCAGCACATCGTGTACCATAGAGCTGAGGCCCGGGGGAATTATTCTGCGGTTTTATGCTATCCTGGACAAATATATCCTCGTTATTCCTTATTACAAACTTTCTATCCACAAGATAAACACCAATATTTATGCGATCCACAAAGATGATTATCACGTAAAACTAGATGTCAAAAGTGAAGAGGGCCGTGATTTTATCAAGAAAATACTCAAATCCAAATCGGACAGCTACCCTACTTTTGTCGACGACCTATAAAAAACAAAGAATCCGAATTACCGTCCCCTATCGTTTTGCTCCTCTTTTATAGCTTCAAACAAGGCTTTGAAACAACCTGCCTGGTCTCCCTGTTTATCCTTATTCTCTATTTTTTCATAATACAAATCCAGAAAATTATCGGCACCGGTCCATACGGTATGTACCATCCCACGGAACCTTTCTTTCATTTCCGGTGTGGAGTTTGCCCGGTAATCCAGTATTTGATTCAATTGCGTTATCGCTACTTCTTCCTTGCGCCAGGGGCATGTTACCACATCAAAACCTTTCATAGCAAAATAGGCCGCAGTCGGATCGGCACGTTCATAGTGCCAGTCGCATATCGTAACATCTTTGGGAATGAGGTCTATGGCCCGGTGCGTATTGTTCATACTGGCTTCCCACATCCCTATTCCGGTAGTTTTGCCATCAATAAGCCGGTCTCCCCATATCCAGAGTTTTTTCCCCTTTTCCGCCAAGTGATTACGGATTTTCGTGACTTCCCTGGCATAAAGTTCGGCCTTCTCCCTTCCTCCGCAACGCGGACATTTTTCCTCACCTATATAAAAGACCTCATCCATTCCCGCATGGAAGGCATCAGCTTCAAACACTTCTGTTATCTCATCGACCAATGCAAAGACCACCTTGTGAACTTCCGGGTGTAACGGACAGTAGCTTTTACAATACAATCCGTCTTCATTTGGCCATTCGTAGTTTTCCGGTATTTTTACATGGGGCGTTTCGTCAAATTCGGGATATACCTGGAGAAGCTTACCCAAGGAACCCGCCCAGGATTGGTGCCCCAAAAGATTGATCTGGGGAATAATACGGATATCGTGCTTTTTACAAACCTCTACGATACGCTTCACTTCTTTCCGGGAAAGGGCTTTATCATCAACCAGTTCCGGATGGGATGTATACCGGTAGTTATAATCCACCCGAAGGATCAGTGTATTCACTTCATAAAAGGTAAGTTCCTCATCGACAAAACGCAAAAA
Source organism: Sinomicrobium halophytocola (assembly GCF_052983395.1). Classification (NCBI taxonomy): domain Bacteria; kingdom Pseudomonadati; phylum Bacteroidota; class Flavobacteriia; order Flavobacteriales; family Flavobacteriaceae; genus Sinomicrobium; species Sinomicrobium halophytocola. The sequence goes on along the minus strand of NZ_JBRKIT010000013.1, from coordinate 43,176 downwards.
ACGGTCCAGTCCGTCCGGATCGGGAGCAGCTATAGCGAGCCCTCTTACCGGCAAAATACGGCCTGTACTCTGTTGAGAAAATGTGGAAAAACAGGTAAAAACCAAACAAAACAGGAACAGCATTTTTTTCATGGTAATTGTATTTTTATTATGACATTCATATCGTTTCACTTAAAAAATAAATCTTTTTTCACCACAGTTGAATATACCTCCATATTTGCAGCGTAACTAAAATAACTATATTTGTCATCATGCCAACTTTAAACGATGAAAAAATCGCCAAAGGATATCTTATACGACCTGAAGCATGAAAGTAATGAGCAATCATTCGAGATCTTCTTTTCTTATTATTACAATCATATTCTTCTGTGGGCCAACAGCATCGTTAAAGACCCGGATACCGCCAAAGATATCGTACAGGATTTTTTCCTGGACTTCTGGCAAAAAAAACGCTATCTCTCCATTACTTCCGACCTTTCGGCATATGTATTCCGAACGGTGAGAAATTCCGCCCTGAAACATGTAGACCAAAAGAAAAAAACCGTTTCTGAAGTGGTTATTAAAGACAATATGCAGGAGGATTTACCATATCATGAATTGGACCGTAAGGAAATCATCTATACGGCGATAAACAGTCTTCCCGACAAGTGCAGAGAGGTTTTTACCCATTGTTGTATCTATGGAAAAACCTATGGAGAAACAGCAGAGGACCTCGGAGTCTCTATCAATACAGTCAGGACACATATGACCAGGGCCTTCAAATTACTCAGGGAGCGGCTGCATCCGTCCCTCTTTTTTCTTTTGCTGACAAAAAAAGACAATTTTGTACTGACATAATCCACGTAAAAACCCCGGAAATCAGCGGTTTTTTCAGCACATATATAGCCGGTACCGGAACCTTGTCTATAAAAATTTCAAAAAAAATTAAAAATAAGTTCACATCATTTCCACTTTTTTAACTCTATTAACAAAATATATATCGGAATGACTCCCGAAATTGAAAAAATATACATTAAAGTAATTCTCAATCATCCCCTCAATTTTCGAGAAGAACAGTTATTGAAAGAGCGTATTGAAAAAGACCCGGAACTGGAGCCGTTTCTCCGGCACCTTCGGGATATCCGCAATGCCGCTTATTCCTTTGAAGAAAGTGATCTGGATGAAAAGAAGGCGCTCCAGGCCTTAAAAAAACGGATGAAATTTCCCCGGAAACGAATTGTTCCCCTCCGCTCATGGTTGAAATACGCTGCCGTTTTCCTTGGAATAGTAGCCACGGGATACGGCATATATACATCCCGGAGCAACCGGGAGACGGGACTACCGAAGATAACACTGCAACTGGGAGACGGGACTGTACGTGAACTGGATGAGAAAAAGGTGCTGATCATTACCGGAACAGATGGAAGACAAGTGGTTTCCCAGGAAAAAAACACACTCCGATATGACCGGGAGCATACGCCGGTAACGGATTCCGTGAGAAATAATTTATTGACTGTCCCTTATGCTAAAACGTTTCAGCTTACACTTTCGGACGGTACTCATATCTATCTGAATTCCGGGACCCGGATAAAATACCCGGAGACCTTCCGGGACAGGAAAAACAGGGTTGTAGAGATTATTGACGGTGAAGCGTATTTTTCGGTCACCCGCGATACCGCACATCCTTTTATCGTGCAGACCAACGATATGGACATTAAAGTACTGGGAACGGAGTTCAATATTTCCGCATATCGGGAAGACAGGCTTACACGGGCAGTATTGGTAGAAGGTTCCGTACGGGCAACTTCGGGGATGCAGGAAAAGACCTTGGTGCCGGAAGAAATAGCCTCGTATGACAAAGAAGAAAAAATGCTTTTCGTAAACCCCGTTGAGGTGGAAAGCCATATAGCATGGACAAAGGGCAAAATGCGCTTTATCAATGAACCTTTTGAAAGTATCGTAAAAAAGATCGAGAGGAGTTACGGGGTTAAGATAATCAATCAAAACATGAGATTACAGGGTGCCCATTTTTATGGGGACTTTGACATAAATGAGGAAACCGTAGATGATGTATTAAAAATATTTTCTACGGGAAAACCTTTTTCCTACGAAAGAGTGAATAACACAATCCTGATCAAACCGGATTCTGATAAAACCAAAAATAACTAACCATATTGCCTATGATATAGAAAATAACATCATCTTTTTTCAGACATTATCCGAATGGCATGTCCGAAAAAAAGGGAAATGCGCCAACATTTCCCCTCGAAAACTTATTAATAATTAAGTGACTAACCATTGAATAAGTTCTATCAAAATTATGAAAATTAATCGCCTAAGAATGAAAATTTCGGTGTTTTTAATGTTTTTTTTCGTGCTCCAGCTAACGGCTTCTTCAGGCCTCGCGCAAAAAAGACTGATCTTTGATCTTCAAAATGTTACGTTAAATGACGTCCTAGGAGAGATCAAAAAACAAACCGATTACAAATTCTTTTTTGAAAGGGAGGTCATTGACCTTTCCAAAAAGACCTCTTTAAGAGCAGAAAACGAAACAGTGGATGTAATCCTCAAAAGGCTATTCGAAGACAGCCGGGTTGCCTTTACGATCATCGAAAACCAGATTGTGCTCACGAGAAAGATCGTGCCGGACACAAAACCCGTCAATCATGCTGAAATTCCGGCACAACAAGTAATTTCCGGTGTCATCACAGACCAGGCCGGAATACCGCTTATGGGTGTTACCATACTTGTAGAGGGCACACAAACCGGGACCACAACAGATGAAAACGGGAAATACGCCATCGCGGCAGCCGATGGCGACACCCTGTTGTTTTCCTATATCGGTTTTGCCGATCAGTCCGTACAGGTAACGGGAAACAATACCACAATAAACGTCACCCTGCGGGAAGAAGTCAATTCACTTGAAGAAGTAGAAGTATCAGTTGCTTATGGCAAGCAAAAACGTATCAGTATTGTCGGTGCCCAAACTTCCGTAAATGTAAATGAGTTGAAACAACCGGTGTCTAACATTAGTACCGTACTGGCCGGCAGGGTTGCGGGGCTGACAGGAGTGCAACGTTCCGGATTACCCGGGTATGACGGGGCCGATATCTGGATTCGCGGTATTTCTACATTTACTTCGGCAGGAAACGGGCCATTGGTACTAGTGGACGGTGTAGAGCGGTCCATGGACAATATAGACCCGCGGGATATTGCTTCGTTTAGCATATTAAAAGACGCCTCTGCTACCGCAGTCTATGGTGTTCGCGGAGCCAACGGTGTGGTGCTGATCGAAACGAAACGCGGAAAGATCGGAAAACCCGCTATTCAGGTAGATTATAATGAGGGAATTTCCTTTTTTACAAAAGTTCCGAAACTGGCCGATGGTATAACCTATATGAACCTGGCCAACGAGGCCAATACCACCCGTGGTTTAGAACCCAGGTATTCCCAGGAGACCATAGACCGTACAGCATCCGGTTACGATCCGCTACTGTACCCCAACGTAGACTGGCTGGACCAGGTATTTAAGGATTTTGGCAGAAACAGGCAGGCAAACGTGAATGTAAACGGGGGTGCCGAAAATGCACAGTACTATGTGTCTCTGAGCTATTACGACGAATCCGGCTTATTCACCACCGACGGAATGGAAAACGATGAAGCCAGAACACGGTTTAAGAGATATAATGTAACTTCCAACCTTACCGTTGACATCACCAGGACCACTAAAGTGAACCTGGGGATCCAGGGATATATTTCGGAAGGAGGATATCCCGGTATCCTGGGAGGAAATGATGATTCTACACAAGACGTAGTCAACCAGATTTTCAATGCGGCCATGCAGGTACCGCCCGTAGAATATCCGGTAATGTACCCCGGAGGAGAAGTCCCGGGAATAAGTCCCAACGGAGACCTGAAAAACCCGTATGCCCTTGTAACAAAGAGCGGGTACAGGACCGACACCCGAAACCAGATATATTCGAACCTGAATATTACCCAGGAATTGGATTTTGTGACCGAAGGATTGTCCTTTAACGGCATGTTTGCTTTTGACGCCTATAATGCACATAATATCCTGAGATCAAAAAGGGAGAGTACATATTATGTAGATACCGAACAGCCTTATAATGAAGACGGAACACTTAACCTTTTGGAAACTTTTCCGGGACAGAACCACTTGGGATATAACAGACAGAACGGAGGGAACCGCAGGTTTTATATACAAACCTCTTTTGACTATAACCGTTCTTTCGGGGACCATACTTTCGGGGGATTGATCTTATTTAACCGGACGGACTATACCGATGCTTTTGCAGGAGACCTTACAGGATCCATTCCGTACAGGAATCAGGGGTTTGCCGCACGGATCACCTATTCATACGACAATAAGTATTTCCTGGAATTAAACGGGGGATATAACGGTTCTGAAAACTTTGCACCCGATAAGCGTTACGGTTTTTTCCCTTCCGTGGCCGTAGGTTGGGTGGTCTCCAATGAAAAGTTCTTCGAACCACTGAGCGAAACCATCAATTTCCTGAAATTACGCTATTCCGATGGTAAAGTGGGGGGATCTTCCGGAGCAGGACGCTTCGCCTACCTGAGCAGGGTAGAAGAAGATCGTGATTATGGATTTGACTTTGGCGAGAATACCAGTTTTATCGACGGGATCCGGGAAACATACCAGGGCGTGGACGTAACCTGGGCGGAATCCAGGAAACAGGACCTGGGAATAGAATTGAATGCCTTCAACAACAGGTTCAAGATGACCGTTGATTTCTTTAAAGAACATACTACAGGGGCCTTTTTACAGCGCCAGGATATTCCCAATTATATAGGATTGGTCTCAGACCCTTACGGCAATATAGGAGAAACGGAAAATAAAGGGATAGACGGTACGATAGAATACTACACCCCTATTAACGATTTCAACCTCTCTTTTCGGGGAACGTTTTCTTATAACGAAAACAAGATTATACAAAACGGGCAACCCGAGCAGCCTTACACATGGTTAAACCGCCGGGGAAATCCGATCCTGGGAGTTTACGGACTGGTTGCCGAACGGTTGTTTACTCTGGAAGATGATAAAGACGGTGACAATTATATCACAACTGCCGATGGCTTTCCTTCACAATACGGCCAGATACAACCGGGAGACATCAAGTATAAAGATCTCAACGATGACGGGCAAATAGATGCTTACGACAGGCAGTTGATCGGTGACGGAGATGTCCCCCGCCTGACTATCGGGTTCGGCCTGGGTGGCGAATATAAAGGTTTTGATGCCAGTGTATTTTTCCAGGGACAATTTCACGCATCGCGCGTAATTTCTGGTAATAGTATTATTCCGTTTAACGGTGACGGGGGAAGAGGAAACCTCTATGATGTTGCCGTCAACCGCTGGACACCCGAAAACGATGATCCGTATGCCATGTACCCGAGACTGTCTTTCGGGGCTTCGGGAATAGGACAGAACAACAATACACAATCCAGCACCTGGTGGATGCGTAAAATCGATTTCCTCCGGTTAAAATCTGCTGAAATAGGCTACACTTTGCCTAAGAGTATCACTAATAAATGGCATATAGGAACCACCCGGTTTTATTTAAGGGGCACAAATTTACTCACGTTCACCAAGTTCAAATTGTGGGACCCGGAATTAAATACTTCCAACGGGGGGGCATACCCGAATATTTCCGTTTGTTCACTGGGTGTTAATCTACAATTCTAACAGTAATGAAAATGAAATACTTAAAATACAGTAAGATGAAAAAATTGGTCACACTCCTGATGATCGTATTTTCTGTTTTTTCATGTAATGATGATTTTCTGGATCAGGTCCCGGACGACCGGCTCACTTTTGAAGAAACCTTTTCGACCAGGAATACCGTAGAAGAATACCTGGCCGGAATCTACAAAAGACTCCCTAACGAATATGCGCAACGTTATTCGACAACAGAAAACTCAGGCCCATGGACAGGAGCTTCCGATGAAGCCGAATACGTATGGTCGTTCCCCTTATCCAATTATATGAACATAGGAGACTGGAACCCCACCACAGGAAATATAAGTACCCTATGGAGCAATTTTTACCGGGCCATACGCGAGTGCTCTACTTTTATTGAAAATATAGAGAACTGCAGGGATTGCAGTGCTGCCAATATTGAACAATACACCGGAGAAGCACATGTTTTAAGAGGTTTCTATTACTATGCCTTGTTGCGCTCCTGGGGACCTGTGGTTTTACTCGGGGATGAATCCACAAATGCGGATTCCGATGTATCCCAATTCAAGAGGAATACTATAGATGAAACCGTAAGTTATATTGTCCGTGAACTGGAAACCGGCGCCGAGGCTTTGGTCGGTGTGAATTTCAAAGGAGGTAATGCCGGCAGAATGAGTCGCCCGTTCGCTTTGGCCATTAAGGAAAAAGCCCTTTTATTTGCGGCCAGCCCCATATTTAACGGAAATACGGATTATGCCGGTTTAAACGATAATGAGGGAAATAATCTCATTCCGCAGTCCGTAGACGTAAACAAATGGAAAACGGCTGCAGATGCGGCAAAAGCGTTTATAGATGAATTTGTTCCGGGAACTTTCTCTTTATATAAAGAGTATAATGATGACGGTTCCATCAATGCATACCTGTCCTGCAGGAATGTAATGTTAACAGACTGGAATGAGGAGATGATCTATGAACGCCCGAGAGGGACTTTTTATCTCAATTATGATTGTACACCATATCATGCCGGAGAAGACAGCAGGGTTAAAGGAGCAGGCGGACTGGGGGTTACACAGGAACTGGTAGATGCATTTTTCACCGTAAACGGACGGCCCATTGATGATCCCGAATCCGGATATCAGTCTTCGGGTTTTGTAGACTTTCAGACTCCTTATGACGACCAAAGCCGGACCATTTTTGCACAATGGGCCCATAGAGAGCCCCGGTTCTATGTTGGTGTTACCTTCAATAATTCCTTATGGTTAAACCGGGATCACGGCGACGTAATTACGACTACCTGGTATTCCGGAAATTCCGGAAAAGGTTCGGGTGGAGGTAACGACTATACACCTACGGGTTATATAGCGCGAAAAAACATTGCCCCCGACGGCTCTACCAGCAGGGCGATCCCCATGATCAGATTGGCCGAGATCTACCTGGATTATGCGGAGGCCTTAAACGAATATGATCCGGGCAATCCGGACATATTAAAATATCTTAATTTAATCAGGGAAAGAGCGGGAATTCCCGAATATGGCTCATCAGAGTTACCGGAACCAACAAGTCAGGACGCCGTACGCGAAGCCATACACAAAGAACGCAGGGTTGAACTGGCGTTGGAAAGTGTTAGGTATTTTGACCTGATCCGCTGGAAAGAAGCAGAAAACGCCTTGAACGGTCCTGCTCACAGTATGGATATCAATGCGACGAACGAAGAAGATTTTTACAGGGTCATAACCTTTGAAACACGCGTATTTCAGAAGAAACATTATTTGTTCCCTGTTCCGCAAGGTGAAATTGATGCCAATCCGAACCTGGTCCAAAATACCGGGTGGTAATACCGGATATGAACCCAATTCTTTTTATATACCGGAACCCGGAGAAGGATCGCCCTTCTTTGGGTTCCATTTTCGAATTTATTTAAAAACATGCCCATGAAAAACGTATTTGTATTCAGTGTATTGACACTACTTACGCTACAACTAAGTGCACAATCATCCGAAACATTCCGGAAAAAAGGAAAAACCCTGGTATTCGTAAATGAAGATCCCGGACTTGTTCCTAAAGTAAAAGAAGACCTGGTAAACACTTTTTTTAAAGTGTACCCAAAACTGGTAAAAAGATTCAATCACAAATCACCGAAGCGTGTAGAAGTTAAGATCGATACGGCTTATACCGGGGTTGCCTACGCACATGACGGCAAAATAACCATCAGTGCCGCCTGGCTTCGGAAAAAACCAAAAGATACGGATGTCATAACCCACGAAGTCATGCACCTTGTTCAATCCTACCCTTCCGGAAGCGGCCCCGGGTGGATTACCGAAGGTATTGCCGACTACGTGCGGTATAAATACGGTGTGGATAATGAAGGCTCCGGCTGGTCCCTTCCGGATTATGCCGAAGGGCAACACTATTCCCACAGTTACAGAATTACAGCCAGGTTTCTCTTATGGCTATCCGAAATATATCAAGAAGACCTGATCCTTCAGCTGGACCAACAGATGCGAAATGCTACGTATTCCGGGAATTTCTGGAAAAAACACACCGATCATTCACTGGACATGCTCTGGGAAGTTTACATCCTTAATCCAAAACTGTCTTAACCGATGAAAAAATTTCTTTTTATAACTATTGTGTTTTCTCTACTTCCCTTAAAGAACCATGGGCAATGTGACGAAAAAACGACTTTACAATCCCATATGTTCCAGGAGATCAAAGATCACGGGATCCTGGAGGTTCCCATAGACGCTACGGTAATTATGGATGGTGAAAAAATCACCGTCACCGTCATCGATCCGCACAACGGTGAAAAAGAAATCCTGGAAAGCCATATCATCCAAACCTTGAAATGCGTATGGAAAAAATTCCCCGAAAATGGTATTTCCAGGTTTAAAGCCATGACAAGAAAGGGAAACGAGAAAGCCACGGCTTCCGAAATTATTATGGAAGGAAAATCGGGCAGTACGACGCTGACCTATATTCCTGAAAAAGATAACGGTACCAAAATCCGGTTTGTTATATATCACTGATAAGCCGGACCTCCGTCCGTCCCCAAAAACCATAACCTATTTATTCATTAACCTTCAAATATTTCAAAATCATGAAAACTATGAATTTTTCAAAATTCGCATTAGCTATGGCTTTTGCTGTGCTGAATTTGTGTCAAACATCATGCTCTTCAGTGAGCAAAGAAAACGTTGCATTGAATAGTGAAGAATTGGCTATGGCAGTCGATTATCCTGACCCGCCGCTAACCTGGCAGGAACACTGGTTTGAACACAACCAACTGGTGGAAAGGGTTTTCTTTGACGATCACCTGGCCCTTTACTTTGATGACGATGTGGACCCATCTGTCACCTGGCCCAATGTTTTCCTTTCGGACGTATGGGAATATGTAAAAAACACTTACGGAAGTTTCGGTGATGACCCGAGGTTATTCACCGTATTGCATACGGGGAAATACTCAGGGGGGCATCCGTCTACTTATTTCGATGCTAGTCACGATTACCGTAACGTGATAGATTGCGGCCCTTACACCTGGACAGAAGAAACCCCTGCAGGCGGAATCAGCATGCTCGTCCATGAGGTAGGTCACATTGTAGAGGGTGCCGCCAAAGGCATTAAGGAATCGCCGGCCTGGGATATCTGGAAAGACAGTAAATGGGCAGAAATCTTTATCTACGACGTCTACAAAAATCTAGGTAAAGACGATTTTGCACAACAGGTTTATGACGACATGATGGACCAATACGACAATTTCCCGAAAGAAAATACCCAGTGGTTTAAGGATTGGTTTTATCCTATTTATTCTCAACACGGAGAAGGAATGGTTCTCAATGGTTTCTTTGAACTTCTTGCAGCACATTTTCCTAAAAATGCAGCCGGGGATTCCTATTCCAGAAGAATGAACTGGGGGGAGTTTGTTCACTTCTGGAGCGGCGCTGCCGGAACAGATCTAAAGCCTCTTGCCCAGGATGCCTTCGGATGGTCTGACGAATGGGAGGACCAGCTTACAGAAGCCAAGAGTACGTTTAACCAGATCACCTATTAAAAAAAAGCGTTTTCTTCCCGTAAATAATCGGAAGAAAATACCCACCCGGTATACGATCTGGACCCGAAGTGAGAAGAGAAGCAAAAAGCCCGGGATCATTGTACCTTCCGGGCTTTTTATATGTTAAGATTAACTTATTATGGCTCCCTTTTATACGGCCTGCTTTTGTGCAGGTATGTGCAATCCGCACTCCCTGTTCTCCAGGACTTTGGTAGGGTCATAATACCTGAACTCGTTTTCCAGACCGTTTTCTTCCAGGTACTCATCCAGTTGCTCATCCGACCAGTAATAAAACGGGGAAACTTTTATAACACCATCATTTCCCAGGGTAACAATATCTAATGAATCCCGGAATGCCGTCTGTCCTTTTCTGAGGTTGGTAAACCATACGTCCGGTTGGTGTTCTTCCATTGCTCTCCGGAAAGGCTCCAGTTTTACCTGTTCCGTAAACTCCTTGTGTAGAGGAGAATCTATATCCGGTATACCCATCACTACATCGCGATGCGCTGCGGTTTGTTTCGGGACAAATAAATGAACCCTAAGATCCAGTCTTTCTATAAGTCTTTCCGCATGTTTATAGGTCTGCGGCGTATTGTACCCTGTATCGCACCAAATCACGGAAATATCATTTTTTACGACAGTGGTAGCGTGCAGGATCGCCGCTTCATACGGCCTGAAATTAGTGGTTACCACCGGACGGTTTGCTGTTTCCAGCGCCCATTCTACAATCTCTTTAGGAGATTTGTCTTTCAGGTATTCGTTTATCTTTTTTAAATCCATGATTATTTATTTTTTGTGATTCGCAACCAGGCCCTTTCATGTAAATAATAGAGAATCATCTTGGAAACAACTTCTATACTCCCGATCCCCAGGGCAATCTTAATATCACCGGTAAGAATATAGGAAATAATCATAGTATCTATTGTTCCAACCAAACGCCATGAAACAGCCTTTAAAACAGACACCTTGCGACTGTCTGAAGCCGGTTTTAATTTCTGGGTTTTTAGCAAATCGAGTATCATAATAATGGTAATAGGATACAAATATACTATTAATCTATAGATTTACTAGATTTTAAAAAGATTTTTTTTAACTTTCGACTGAAAGGTCGCCCAGTGTCTTCTTCTCCAACACGCTGAGCATGCTGTCCCTGAGCTCCACCATAACCCTGTTCAGAGAGCATGCCTCCTCGGTTTTGCAATCACTGCACTTTTCGTAGAAATGCAGGCTGACGCATGGTAACGGGGCAATAGGTCCCTCCAGTATGCGCATCAGGGCGGCAATGGTTATCTGTTCGGGATCTTTTAACAGGTAATACCCTCCGCCTTTCCCCTTCTTGGAACCGAGAAAGCCGGAGTTTTTCAATTGTAGTAGTATAATTTCCAGGAACTTTTTGGAAATATTCTCACTTTCCGCAATTTCCGATATCAATACCGGTTTGCTATCTTCTCTCCTGGCCATGTAAACCAGGGCTTTTAGCCCGTATTTAGTTTTTTTTGATAACATATCTTAACTTGCCCTTAACCATACCTCCGGAAACAGATCCCGAAAGTAAGTTCTGCTCTAATATAACAATTATTTTTCGGTCTGCTCTTTTTCCAGGAATACCTCGGCCATCATACACCTTGCACTCCCGCCTCCACAGGCTTCTATAACATCGAGAGGAGAAGACAATATCGGGCAATGTTTTTCTATTGCGGCCTTTTGTTCCGGTGTCAGGCTATTGCGGGCGGCAGTACTCATAACCAGATGTTTTGTGCCGTCCTGTCCTTCTACCTGCAGCATATTACCTGCAAAATTGTTGACCTGGTCTTCCGTAATACGGATGATCTCTTTCCCGTCTTCCTGAAGATGCTTCACTATATTTTTTCGTTCTTTTTTATCGTCCAGGGAATCCAGGCAGATCACAGCGAAGTCCTCAGCAATGCACATCATTACATTGGTATGATATATTACCCTTCTTTTTCCTCCTACTGTCTGATAAGCAGTGAAAATGACCGGTGTGTATTCGAAGTTTTCACAAAATTCGATAAACAGCTCTTCGTCCGCCCTGGGGGATAATGCGCAATAGGCTTTGCGGTTCACCCGGTCCAGCACCATACTCCCGGTCCCTTCCAGGAAAATCTCATCTTCTTCGGCCTCGGTATAGTCTACAATGGTTTCTATTCGGAATCCTTGCTCCTCTACCATATCAAGGACTTCTTCCCGGCGCTCCGGTCTTCGGTTTTCGGCAAACATGGGATACAGAGCCACGGTGGCATTACCATGAAAGGATATCCAGTTATTCGGGAAAATGGAGTCCGGTGTATCCGGTTCATTGGTGTCCTCCACAACGATAACAGAAACTCCCGCAACTTTCAGTTTCTCCACGAAAGTATCGAATTCCTGCAAGGCCTTGGCCTGAACCGTTTCCGGTAGCAGATTATCCAGGACTTTCTGGTAATAATTGTTTACCGCAGTCTGTTCGTTCATCCGGAAACTTACCGGACGGATCATCAGTATGGTATTGGTTATTTGTTTTTCCATAATTATTTCCTGGTTAATGGCATTGTTGAGCAACGAAACAATCCTTCCTGCTTGGCAATTTCCGCATAGGCTACTTCTTCCACTACAAATCCGTTCTCCCTCAGCCAATTGTTCAAACGTGTAAAATTGCGTTCGGAGACCACTACATTGGTATCTATAGAAAACACGTTGGAGAACATATAATACATTTCGTCCCGGGTAATGTGAAACAGGTTGTCTTTTCCGAAAAGGTTTACCAGATAGTCATAATCTTTTTCCGTACGGAAACCACCTTTATAAATGATCCCTTTGTCTTTGCCTACGGGTTGGAAACAGCAATCCAGGTGCAGGGCATTGTCCCTGGCCTCGGTTTTGGACTTTACCAGGTCGAACTCCTTCACTTTTTTATTCGGAAAGAGCTCAGCGATAAACCGGACACCGTGCATATTGGTCCTTGCCGTTATCTGGTCAGGGTAATCGTCACCTTTATACGTCCCTACAAAAATATGATCGTTCCACAACATAACGTCCCCACCTTCTATATGTGCTTCTTCGGGTGGTGTGATGATCTTACCGGAAGGTATCTCATCCATGACATACTGAATGGCTCTCAGCTCTTTCTCCCGGTCGGGCAATATATTTGATTTTATAAGCAGATTATCGATCACAAAAGCTATATCTCTAGCAAATATCTGATTGCAGTCCGCTATGATGTCGGGGCGGAAAACCTGCACATCATATTTGTCCAATACATTGGCGAAAGCCTCCATTTCCGTAACCATGTCCTCTTCTTTCGGATAGGTTCCGGCTAAAATATGTTCCAGCGATTTCGGATCATAAGTGTCTTCGGGCGCAGGTACGGGACCGTTACTTCTTGCCGTTCCGAGTACTAACGTCCTTAGCCTGGAAGTTTCGTCTTTTACATTCAACTTCAACATAAAGATGATGATTTGTTACAAATATAAAAAAAGCAGAGACGCACAACTGTGCGTCCCTACTTGTTTTCTCAAAAAAGATCGGAAAAATCACCGGTCTTTTATCCTGCTTGTTTTTATCTTTTATCGATATCTGCGAACGGACGTTGGTTTTCCCCGATATATACCTGTCTCGGTCTTCCGATAGGCTCGTTACGCAGGCGCATTTCTCTCCATTGTGCTATCCATCCCGGCAGTCGTCCCATGGCAAACATTACGGTAAACATTTCCGTAGGGATGCCCAGTGCCCTGTAGATAATCCCGGAGTAAAAGTCCACATTCGGGTAGAGTTTTCTATCTACGAAATACTGATCTTCCAAAGCCTCTTTTTCCAGGCCTTTTGCAATATCAAGTATCGGATCTACAACTCCCAGATCTCCGAGAACTTCATCTGCGGCTTTTTTAATGATCTTTGCACGCGGATCGAAATTCTTATATACCCTGTGGCCAAATCCCATCAGTCGGAAAGGGTCTTCTTTGTCCTTGGCTTTAGCCATATACTTTTTAGTATCTCCTCCATCGGCCTTAATGCCTTCGAGCATTTCTATAACAGCTTGGTTAGCCCCCCCGTGAAGCGGCCCCCAAAGTGCAGAAATACCCGCAGAGATAGATGCGAACAGACCTGCATGAGAGGATCCTACAATCCGGACCGTAGACGTAGAACAGTTTTGTTCGTGATCTGCATGAAGTATTAACAGCTTGTCCAGAGCATTGATTGCAATCTCATTCTTTTTATACTCCTTGTGTGGTCTTTTGAACATCATTTTGGCGATGTTTTCTACATATCCGAGGCTATCGTCTCCATAGTCCAGCGGAAGTCCCTCTTTCTTGCGCAATGTCCACGCCACGAGAACCGGAAATTTAGCCATCAGTTTCACTATGGCCTTATACATGTCTTCCTCCGAAGATACATTGACCGAAGAAGGGTTAAATGCAATAAGAGCACTGGTAAGGGATGCAAGGACTCCCATAGGATGAGCGGACTTCGGAAAACTGTCGAGTATCTTCTTCATTTCCTCATCTACCACGGACTGGTCCTTTATATCATCGTGGAATTTTTCCAGTTGACTTTTTGTAGGCAACTCGCCAAAGATCAAAAGATATGCAACCTCAAGGAAATCGGCTTTTTCAGCCAGCTCTTCGATAGTATAACCGCGATAACGGAGAATTCCCTTTTCACCATCCAGGTATGTAATAGCGCTTTCACAAGATCCGGTATTCTTATACCCGGGATCAAGAGTTATGATCCCGCTTTTTGCCCGGAGAGTCTTGATATCTATCGCTATTTCATCTTCCGTTCCTATAGTTACAGGAAACTCATATTTTTCACCGTTATACTCTAAGGTAGCAATTTTTGACATAATAATTCTATAGATTTTAGATTCACTTATTTCCACATTTCGATAATCTGACAGATGTCTGAATAAGAGATGTGAATGAGAGTTGCGAAAATACAAAATAATGTGTTAATATAAGGTTAATTACCACTATTTTTGCTTGTTTCACAGTACAAAAAACAGATATTTTATACTGATATCTCATCGGTTATTCTCCGGAAATTACAACGTATTCCGCATGTGCTTCCGGACCGGCTTCTCCTATACTTTAAAAAGCTTACAGGAAACGTTTTTTTATCCCGAAAACCGTGAAAAGAAAAAAATCTCAAACACAAAAAACCCCGGAAGCTGGACTTCCGGGGTTTCTCTTATTCTATTATTTTTCCGGGAGGAAATACTTATTTTACCTTAAAAGCTTTTTCTTTCGGATAATATGCTACATCTCCCAGTTCTTCTTCTATGCGGAGCAACTGGTTATATTTGGCCATACGGTCACTTCGGGAAGCAGATCCGGTTTTTATCTGACCGGTGTTCAGTGCCACGGCAAGATCGGCGATAGTATTGTCTTCGGTTTCTCCGGAACGGTGCGACATTACGGAAGTATACCCCGCGTTATGCGCCATGTTTACTGCCGCGATGGTTTCGGTTAGGGTACCTATCTGGTTTACTTTGATCAGGATGGAATTGGCAATACCGTTCTCAATACCACGAGAAAGTCTTTCTACGTTGGTAACAAACAAGTCATCCCCAACCAGCTGAACCTTATCCCCGACCTTCTCAGTAAGGTATTTCCAGCCTTCCCAGTCGTTTTCATCCATACCGTCCTCAATGGAGATTATCGGATATTTACCTGCCAGTTCCGCCAGGTAATCTGCCTGCTCCTGTGATGTTCTTACTTTCCCTTTGTCTCCTTCGAATTTAGTATAGTCGTACTTGCCATCTACATAGAATTCGGCAGAAGCACAATCCAGCGCGATCTTCACTTCATCACCGGCTTGGTAACCTGCTTTTCCGATAGCTTTAATAATGGTATCTAACGCATCCTCGGTACCATCCAGAGTGGGAGCAAAACCGCCTTCGTCTCCTACGGCAGTACTAAGGCCTCTGTCGTGTAATACTTTTTTGAGATTGTGGAATATCTCGGTCCCCATTTGCATGGCATGCGTAAAGCTTTCTGCTTTTACAGGCATGATCATAAACTCCTGGAAGGCAATAGGAGCGTCGGAGTGAGATCCACCATTAATAATGTTCATCATAGGCACGGGAAGTGTGTTAGCACTAACTCCCCCGACATAACGATACAAAGGCATCCCCAGTTCGTTTGCTGCAGCTTTTGCTACAGCCAGGGAAACCCCGAGTATGGCATTAGCACCCAGTTTGGATTTGTTTGGTGTACCATCTATCTCTATCATTTTTTTATCGATAGCGTTTTGCTCAAAAACAGATGTTCCTACAAGCTCTTCCGCAAGTATGTTGTTTACATTATCAACTGCTTTAGAAACACCTTTGCCCATATAGGAAGAACCCCCGTCTCTAAGTTCTACGGCTTCATGCTCTCCCGTAGATGCTCCCGAAGGTACTGCCGCCCTTCCCAGTATACCACTTTCGGTAACTACATCTACTTCTACGGTAGGGTTACCTCTCGAATCTAAAATCTGCCTTGCGTGAACACTAATAATTATACTCATAATATTACTTTGTTATAGTCTTTTTCTTTTTCGTTTGTTATGTCTGAATATTAGTTTAGTATACTAACTGTTTACCGTGGGTTTTTGGGCGATCATCTCCACAAACTGATCAAAAAGATAAGAAGCATCGTGAGGTCCGGGACTGGCTTCCGGGTGATATTGTACCGAAAAGCAGTTCTTTTCTTTAATGCGGATACCTGCAACGGTATTGTCGTTCAGATGCAGGTGTGTAATTTCCACATCGGGATGGCTCTCTACTTCTTCCCGGTTGACCGCAAATCCATGATTCTGAGAAGTGATCTCCCCTTTACCGGATATCAGGTTTTTTACCGGGTGATTAATCCCCCTGTGCCCATTGTGCATTTTATATGTAGATATCCCATGAGACAAGGCTATAACCTGGTGTCCGAGACAAATACCGAAAAGAGGCAGGTCCTCGTCAATTATCCTTTTGGCCACTGCTATGGCACTATCAAGTGGTTCGGGGTCACCCGGGCCGTTTGACAGAAAATAACCATCAGGATTCCAGGCCTGTAGTTCTTCAAAACCGGCATCATAAGGGAAAACTTTAACATAAGCCCCTCTTGCCGCAAGATTTCTCAGGATATTTTTTTTGATTCCCAGATCAAGTGCTGCTATCTTGTACGTAGCATCCGGGTTACCAAAATAGTAAGGTTCTTTTGTGGATACCTTGGAGGACAACTCCAGTCCCTTCATCTCCGGAACCCCTGCAAGTTGTGCTTTCAATTCGTCGATTTTGTCCACTTCCGTAGAAATAACGGCATTCATGGCCCCGTTGTCTCTGATGTAGCTTACCAGCGCCCTGGTATCTACATCCGAAATCGCAAACAGATCATTTTCCTCCAGAAAATCTTTCAGGGAACCTTTCGCATCTACGCGAGAATAATCATAGCTGAAATTCTTGCAAACCAGTCCGGCTATTTTAACCGAATCCGATTCTACCTCTTCCGCGTTCACACCATAGTTACCGATGTGCGCGTTTGTCGTAACCATAATCTGCCCGAAATATGACGGGTCCGTAAAGATCTCCTGATAACCGGTCATCCCGGTATTAAAACACACTTCACCGAAGGCAGTTCCTTCTTTACCTACTGCTTTTCCATAAAAAATGGTCCCATCCGCAAGGATAATGACCGCTTTCTTTCTTGATTGATACTTCATGTACGGATAAGTATTTAAAAAAAATTCTTCCGATGCCTTTTAGATTTAAGGGCTTACCTGGTGTTTCAGAAACATTTAGACCATCTGTCGTACCTCCTCATTCCTGACATTCCGAAGAACTTTAAAAAGTTTTACAAAATAACATAAAAAAAAGGATAAACTAAAATGTTTATCCTTTTGATATGTAATGATTTCGTTATCATTTGTTATTCCTCCGTCGAAGGTTTTTTATCTTCTCCTTCTTCGGCTTTATCGGCCTTTTCAGCCTTAGGTTCTTTCTTTGGAGCTTCCGCCTTTTTCTCTTCGGCAGCTTTTTCTTCTTTTACTGCAGTTTCAGCCGTTGCCGTTTCTTCTTCCTGAGATTTTTTGCTTCTTCCCCTTCTGGTAGATTTCTTCTTAGCTGCTTTACCTGTATCGTAAGTTTCGTTATAGTCTACAAGTTCTATAAGAGCCATATCCGCGTTATCTCCAAGTCGGTTACCCAGTTTAATAATCCTGGTGTATCCTCCCGGACGATCTGCAACCTTAACCGCTACATCTCTGAAAAGTTCAGTTACGGCATATTTATTTCTCAGCTTGGTGAAAACTATTCTTCGGTTGTGGGTTGTATCATCTTTGGACTTGGTCACCAAAGGCTCGATAAATTGCTTCAGAGCTTTAGCCTTTGCTACTGTTGTATTAATACGTTTGTGTTCTATTAAAGAGCACGCCATATTTGCCAACATAGCCTTTCGGTGTGCCGATTTCCTCCCTAAGTGGTTTATTTTCTTTCCGTGTCTCATCTTAATTCCCTAATTGTTCTTTTCCGGAAATGCACTCCCCTGAAGGGGAATACATTCGAAAAAGGAAAAGATTAATCTTTATCTAATTTATATTTTGACAAATCCATCCCGAAGCTCAGTCCTTTCACGCTTACCAGTTCTTCCAGTTCAGTCAGAGACTTTTTGCCGAAGTTTCGGAATTTCATTAAATCGTTCTTGTTAAAGGACACCAGGTCTCCCAGGGTATCTACCTCGGCAGCTTTCAGACAGTTCAATGCACGTACGGACAAGTCCATATCTACCAGTTTGGTTTTCAGCAATTGTCTCATGTGCAGAGACTCCTCGTCATAGGTTTCCGTCTGTGCGATCTCATCAGCTTCTAGGGTTATTCTCTCATCGGAGAACAACATAAAGTGATGAATCAGTATTTTAGCTGCTTCGGTAAGGGCGTCTTTAGGATGAATGGAACCGTCGGTGATAATTTCAAAAACCAGTTTTTCATAGTCAGTCTTCTGTTCCACACGATAGTTCTCTATACTATACTTTACGTTCTTTATAGGAGTA
Source organism: Sinomicrobium halophytocola (assembly GCF_052983395.1). Classification (NCBI taxonomy): domain Bacteria; kingdom Pseudomonadati; phylum Bacteroidota; class Flavobacteriia; order Flavobacteriales; family Flavobacteriaceae; genus Sinomicrobium; species Sinomicrobium halophytocola. The sequence goes on along the minus strand of NZ_JBRKIT010000013.1, from coordinate 24,416 downwards.
AAGATAGAATCCGTAAAAATAGTACCTATAGGAGCATTGGGCTTTTTGTTCTCTTCAGCAGGAACATAACCTCTTCCTTTTTCTATAGTAAGCTCCAGGTTGATGTTAACGCTGGGCTCCATATTACAGATAACCAGATCCGGGTTCAGTACCTGAAAACCGGAAATGAATTTCTGAAAGTCTCCTGCTGTCAATTGCTCCTTACCGGTAATGGATACGGAAACCGTCTCGTTATCCACATCTTCTATCTGTCTTTTAAAACAGATCTGCTTCAGATTGAGGATAATTTCCGTAACGTCTTCTACTACACCGGATATGGTGGAGAATTCATGCTCCACACTTTCTATTTTTACTGATGTAATAGCAAAACCGTCCAAAGAAGCCAGTAAGACTCTTCGCAATGCGTTACCAACGGTCAATCCGTATCCGGGTTCCAAAGGACGAAATTCAAATTTCCCTTCGAAATCGGAAGAATCGATCATTATAACTTTATCGGGCTTTTGAAAATTAAATATTGCCATAATTCGACAGCTGTCTGATTATTATTTAGAGTATAACTCGACGATTAATTGTTCCTTGATGTTTTCCGGAATTTGTATTCTTTCCGGAACAGCTACGAAGGAACCTTCTTTTTTTTCTGTATTCCATGTAATCCATTCATACACGCTGGAGTTGTTTGCCAAAGAATTCTCAATCACCTCGAGAGATTTGGATTTTTCACGAACTCCAACAACATCGCCGGGTTTTAAAGCATAAGAAGGAATGTTTACGATTTCCCCGTTTACGGTAATGTGACGGTGTGACACCAATTGTCTTGCACCGCTTCTGGAAGGTGAAACTCCCATTCTGTAAACAACGTTGTCCAGACGGGATTCACATAATTGCAGTAACACCTCACCGGTAACTCCCTTGCTTCGGTTCGCTTTTTCAAACAGGTTCCTGAATTGTTTTTCAAGGATTCCGTAGGTGTATTTTGCTTTTTGCTTCTCCATTAACTGGATAGCATATTCTGATTTTTTTCCTCTCCTGCGATTGTTACCATGTTGTCCGGGAGGATAGTTTTTCTTTTCAAAAGATTTGTCGTCTCCAAAGATCGGCTCTCCGAATTTCCTCGCGATCTTCGTTTTTGGACCAGTATATCTTGCCATGTTTTTAAATATTTTTGAGGATGATTATGAATTAAGGCTTATCCTTCGATAATCGTTAACTATCCCCGTTATGCAATTATTAATTTACTTAAACTCTTCTTCTTTTCGGTGGACGACATCCATTGTGCGGCAATGGTGTAACGTCTATGATCTCGGTTACTTCTATACCAGCATTGTGGAGGGTACGGATGGCTGATTCCCTTCCGTTACCCGGTCCTTTTACATAGACCTTCACTTTCCTAAGACCAGATTCCTGCGCTATTTTAGCAGCATCTTCCGCAGCTACCTGGGCGGCATAAGGAGTGTTTTTCTTAGACCCCCTAAAGCCCATTTTCCCGGCAGATGACCAGGATACCACATCTCCTTTTTTGTTAGTCAGAGATATGATGATATTGTTGAATGATGCAGAAATATGCGCTTCACCTACAGATTCTACAACGACCTTGCGTTTCTTAGAAGATTTTGTATTTGATTTTGCCATACTATCCTACGTATTATTTAGTTGCTTTCTTCTTGTTGGCAACAGTTTTTCGTTTACCTTTTCTAGTCCTTGAATTATTCTTGGTCCTTTGTCCTCTCAGCGGTAAACCAATCCTGTGGCGGATACCTCTGTAACATCCGATATCCATCAATCGTTTGATGTGTAGCTGTACTTCAGAACGCAATTCTCCCTCAATCTTGAAAACACCTACGGCTTCACGAATACGGTTAATTTCGTCATCAGTCCATTCAGACACTTTGGTATCTTCATTCACTTCCGCTTTAGCCAAAATTTCCTTGGCCCTGCTTTTTCCAATACCAAAAATATAGGTTAACGATATAACCCCTCGTTTGTGTTTTGGTATATCTACTCCTGCGATTCTTGCCATAATTACCCTTGTCTTTGTTTAAATCTAGGATTCTTTTTATTAATTACGTACAATCTCCCCTTACGACGCACAATCTTGCACTCGGGACTTCTCTTCTTTAATGATGCTCTTACTTTCATGATAATTCAATATTCAAGGTTCAAGGTTCAAGTTTAACTTTGAATTCCGAACCATTTAGTATCTATAAGTGATTCTCGCTTTTGAAAGGTCATACGGGCTCATCTCCAGTTTTACCTTATCGCCAGGCAACAGCTTTATGTAATGCATACGCATTTTACCGGATATATGAGCAGTAACCACATGACCATTTTCCAGTTCCACACGAAACATAGCATTTGACAATGCTTCGATTATCGTTCCGTCTTGCTCTATTGCTGCTTGTTTAGCCATTTATATACTTCTCAGTTTTTTAACCTGCCTGTAGGGCAGATAGGTTTACGATTTACAATGTCGACGATACCCTACCCATAAGCTATTACCATACTAGGCAACTACTTTTCTGTTTTTACCCGTTTTCATCAACCCGTCATAGTGCCTGTTCAGCAAATATGAGTTTACCTGTTGCATCGTATCTATTGCCACACCGACCATAATAAGCAATGATGTACCGCCATAAAACAAGGCCCATCCCTGCTGCATTCCAACGATCTTTACTACAAAAGCGGGCAAAATAGCTATAATGGCCAGGAATATCGATCCGGGGAAAGTGATCAAAGACATTATTTTGTCCAGATAATCCCCCGTTTCCTTTCCGGGTTTTATACCGGGTATGAACCCTCCGCTTCTTTTAAGATCGTCTGCCATTTTATTGGTAGGTACCGTAATGGCGGTGTAAAAATATGTAAAAACTATGATCAGCAATGCAAAGACCAGGTTATACCAGAAACCGAAGATATCCATAAAAGCTGTTTTCACTGATTGTGCAGCTTCGGAATCAGACAATCCTGCCAGCGCTCCCGGAACAAACATAATGGCCTGTGCAAAAATTATAGGCATTACACCCGAAGCGTTAAGCTTCAAAGGAATATACTGCCTTGATCCGAATACGTTTTTTTCATAACCTCCGGAAGCTGTTCTCCTTGCATATTGCACGGGTATCTGTCTTGTCGCCATAACCAGCATAATACTGGCCAGAATAACTACAAACCAGATCACAAGTTCAATAAGGATCAGCATCAGTCCTCCGTTATTTTCGGATACCCTGGATGCAAATTCCTGGGCAAAAGACTGAGGCAACCGGGCTATAATCCCCACCATGATGAGCAGTGAAATACCATTACCGATACCTTTATCCGTAATCTTTTCACCGAGCCACATCGCAAATATTGTACCGGTCACCAAAATAATAACCGACGGAATGATAAAATCGAACCCTTTCCCCAGGAGGAAAGCACTGTCTGGTACACCTAACGCCCCAAGCCCGTACAGATATGCCGGCGCCTGAACCACACATATGGCAATAGTCAGCCAACGCGTGATCTGGTTAATGGTTTTCCTGCCGCTTTCTCCCTCTTTTTGCAGTTTTTGCAGGTAAGGGATAGCGATTCCCATAAGCTGCACAACAATAGAGGCCGATATATAGGGCATAATACCCAAAGCGAAAACGGAAGCATTGGCAAAGGCCCCTCCCGTAAAAGCATTAAGAATTCCCAATAAACCGGTGTCTGTTTTGCTCGACAGTTCCGCCAGTTGTACCGAATCAACACCGGGAAGTACGATTTGCGTACCGAACCGGTACACCAGCAGCAACCCCAGGGTCACCACTATTCTGCTTTTCAGCTCTTCTATCTTCCAAATGTTGCTAAGTGTCTCTAAAAATTTCTTCATGGTCGGTTTTTTCTTATAAAGTTACCGCTTCTCCTCCTGCCTTTTCTATGGCAGCTTTAGCGCTAGCAGTAAATTTATGTACAGATATTTTTAGCTTTGCCTTTAGTTCTCCACCTCCCAGTATTTTAACCAGGTCAGATTTTTTAACTACCCGGTTGTTTACCAAGATATCCATATCCACAGTATCGGTGACAACACCTTTGTCTACCATCTCCTGTAATTTACTCAGGTTTATCCCTACGTATTCTTTACGGTTTATGTTTGTAAACCCGAATTTAGGAACACGCCTTTGAAGTGGCATCTGCCCACCTTCAAAACCGATTTTCTTAGAGTATCCGGAACGAGACTTAGCCCCTTTGTGACCTCTTGTAGCGGTACCGCCTTTTCCAGATCCTTCTCCACGGCCAACTCTTTTCCCGTCCTTATGTACTGAACCTTCTGCAGGTTTTAAGTTACTTAAGTTCATAACTATATTGTTAATTAAGCCTCTTCTACAGAAACTAAGTGTTTAACTTTATTTACCATACCAAGGATATTCGATGTAGCATCGTGTTCTACAACCTGTCCTATCTTTCTCAGGCCAAGAGCTTCTAAGGTTCTCTTTTGATCCTGAGGACGCTTAATGTTGCTCTTTACTTGTGTAACTCTGATCTTTCCCATTTTTAATCCTTGTTTATCCTTTAAAAACTTTCTCCAGAGAAATACCCCGCTGAGCAGCTATGGTACCGGCATCCCTCAACTGCAACAAAGCATCGAAAGTAGCTTTCACCACATTGTGAGGATTAGACGATCCCTGAGACTTAGACAATACATCGTGTACTCCTACGGCCTCCAGTACGGAACGAACCGCACCTCCGGCAATAACTCCAGTACCGTGAGAAGCCGGTTGCAGATATACTCTTGCACCGCCATATTTTCCTTTTTGTTCATGAGGCAGTGTGCCTTTGTTCAAAGGAATACGAACCATGTTTTTCTTAGCATCTTCGACAGCTTTGGAAATAGCGTCGGCAACTTCTTTGGATTTACCCAGTCCGTGACCTACAACACCATTTTCATCTCCAACTACCACAATAGCAGAAAATCCGAATGCTCTACCTCCTTTAGTAACCTTAGTAACTCTCTGTACGCCAACCAGACGGTCTTTCAGTTCCAGCCCGCCGGGTTTTACCAATTCTGCGTTTTTGTATTTCTGATACATAATTTCTTAGAATTTTAGTCCTGCTTCCCTAGCTCCTTCTGCTAATGATTTTACTCTTCCGTGATACAGATACCCACCCCTGTCAAAAGAAACGGTTTCTATACCGGATTTCAATGCTTTCTCGGCGATAGCCTTTCCAACCAAAGCAGACACCTCTATCTTGGTTGCTTTAGCGCCAGCAATGTCCTTATCTCTGGAAGATGCCGATGCCAAAGTAACTCCCTGTACATCATCTACCAGCTGTGCATAAATCTCTTTATTGCTTCTGAAAACAGCCAGTCTCGGCTTCTCAGCCGTTCCGCTGATCACCTTTCTGATCCTGTTTTTTATACGTATTCTTCTTTCCGTCTTTGATAATGCCATAATGCTAATTATTAAGCTGATTTACCTGCTTTTCTCCTCAATTGCTCACCGACAAACTTAATACCTTTCCCTTTATAAGGTTCCGGTTTACGGAACGAACGAATCTTAGCCGCCACCTGGCCAACCAATTGTTTATCGAACGATGTCAGTTTAATAACAGGATTCTTCCCTTTTTCAGAAATGGTCTCCACCTTAACTTCCGGTGCCAGTTCCAAAACTATATTGTGAGAAAAACCAAGAGCAAGATCAAGTTTCTGACCCTGGTTGCTGGCTCTGTATCCCACACCTACCAGTTCCAATTGTTTGGTAAACCCTTCAGAAACTCCCAAAATCATATTATTGATCAGCGTTCGGTAAAGTCCGTGCTTTGCATTTTGGTCTTTGCTTTCTTCTTTAGTTTCCAATATAATCTGTCCATCTTCCTGCTTTACAGCAATGTCTTTAACTTCTTGAGTTAATTCGCCTAATTTACCCTTTACAATTACGTTATCACCGTCTATGGTTACGGTAACTCCGTCAGGTATATTAACTGGACTTTTTCCTATTCTTGACATTTTCTTTGTCTTTATTTTGTTAGTAAACGTAACACAACACTTCACCACCAACATTATCCTGCTTGGCCTGCTTGCTGGTCATTACCCCATGAGAAGTAGAGACAATAGCTACTCCCAAACCGTTCAGGACCCTGGGGAGATCATCAGAACCAACATACTTACGCAACCCGGGTTTACTCACACGTTGTATCTTCTTGATAATGGGCTCCTTGGTAACTTTGTTATATTTCAAAGCTATCTTTATAGTCCCCTGCACGGAGTTATCCTCAAATTTATAGCTGAGGATGTATCCCTGATCAAACAAGATCTTGGTTATTTCTTTTTTCAAATTAGAAGCAGGAATTTCTACTACACGGTGTCCGGCACTGTTAGCATTCCTGATTCTTGTCAAATAATCTGCTATAGGATCTGTATACATTTGTATTTATTTGCGGTTGCAGTTTTCAGGCAAACCTGAACTTACCACCAGTTAAAATCTACCAACTTGCTTTTTTAACACCTGGAATCAATCCCTGGTTAGCCATTTCGCGGAAGGTAACACGAGATAAACCAAAAACTCTCATATACCCTTTGGGTCTGCCTGTAAGTTTACATCGGTTGTGCAATCTTACCGGCGAAGCGTTTTTAGGTAATTTTTGCAAAGCCTCATAATCTCCGGCTTCTTTAAGATCCTTACGTTTTTGGGCGTATTTTGCAACCAGCTTTTCTCTCTTCACCTCGCGGGCTTTCATGGATTCTTTAGCCATACTTAATTCTTTTTAAAAGGTAATCCTAATTCGCTTAACAATGATTTTGCCTCTTTATCAGTATCGGCAGAGGTAACAAAAGTGATATCCATACCGGAAATCTTATTCACTTTGTCGATATCAATCTCCGGGAATATAATCTGCTCGGTAACACCAAGGTTATAATTTCCTCTTCCGTCAAAACCAGTGGCTTTGATACCGTTAAAGTCTCTAACCCTTGGCAATGCACTTGTCACCAATCTGTCCAGAAACTCATACATTCTCTCTCCTCTAAGGGTAACTTTAGCCCCGATAGGCATCCCTTTACGCAATTTGAAAGAAGCAACGTCCTTTTTAGATAGGGTAGACACCGCTTTTTGCCCGGTTATCCTGCCAAGCTCATCTACGGCATGGTCTATAAGCTTCTTATCGGCAACAGCAGCTCCAACACCACGGCTAACTACGATCTTTTCCAGTTTAGGCACTTGCATTATGTTCTTGTACCCGAACTCTTCTGTAAGAGCAGTAACTATCCTGTCCTTATACTCTTGTTTCAATCTCGGAATGTAAGCCATAACTAAATTACTTCATTAGATTTCTTGGAAACTCTCACTTTCTTACCATCCTTCACTTCATACCCCACCCTTGTCGTTTCTTTCGACTTAGGATCGATCAAAGACAAGTTAGATATATGAATAGGAGCTTCTTTTTCAACGATTCCTCCCTGAGGGTTGTTAGCACTCGGCTTTTGATGTTTGTGAACTGTGTTCACTCCCTCAACGATCGCTTTATTCTTTTCACGATCTACTCTAAGGACCTTACCTTCCGAACCTTTATGATCTCCGGCAATTACCCTTACAGTATCTCCTGATTTTATTTTTAGCTTTGTCATTTTGCAATCTATTACAGCACCTCAGGCGCTAATGATACGATCTTCATAAATTGCTTGTCGCGAAGTTCTCTGGCAACCGGACCGAAAACACGTGTTCCACGCATTTCACCGGCAGCATTCAACAGCACACAAGCATTGTCATCGAAACGGATGTAAGAACCGTCTGGTCTTCTTACTTCCTTCTTGGTACGAACTACCACAGCAGTGGATACTTGTCCTTTTTTAACACTTCCGTTCGGAGTGGCTTCCTTTACAGTAACCACGATTTTATCACCTACAGAAGCATATCTTCTTTTTGTACCACCGAGAACACGGATAGTCAGAACTTCTTTAGCCCCGGTATTATCCGCTACTTTTAATCTACTTTCTTGCTGTACCATAATTACTTAGCTCTTTCAATGATTTCGACTAACCTCCAACACTTGGTTCTACTCAACGGACGGGTTTCCATTATCTTTACGGTATCGCCAATGTTGCAATCGTTCTTTTCATCGTGCGCGACATATTTTTTAGTCTTCAACACGAATTTTCCGTACATAGGGTGTTTTACCCGTTTCACTTCGGAAACGACAATGGATTTCTCCATTTTATTACTGGTCACAACACCTATTCTTTCTTTTCTTAATTTTCTTTTTTCTTCCATCTTAAAGCAGCATAGAATTATTGTAATTCTCTTTTAGTAAGCTCAGTGGCTAACTTTGCAACCGTTCTTCTTGCTTTTCTAAGCTGAAGCGGATTTTCCAGTGGCGTGATAGCATGAGCCATTTTTAAGTCTGCATAATTCTTTTTGAATTCACCAAGCTTTTCTTGTAGCTCAGCAACAGATAATTCTTTAATTTCTGACTGTTTCATAATTCCTCAAGTATTAAGCTGAATAATCCCTTGCCACAATGAATTTGGTCTTAACCGGAAGCTTTTGAGCTGCAAGACGCAATGCTTCTTTTGCTACGTCTAACGGCACACCTCCGACTTCGAACATAATTCTGCCTGGTTTAACAATTGCAGCCCAATATTCCACTGCACCTTTACCTTTACCCATACGTACTTCAAGAGGTTTCTTGGTTATAGGTTTATCCGGAAATATCTTTATCCACAACTGCCCTTCCCTTTTCATGTAACGGGTAGCCGCTATACGCGCTGCCTCTATCTGACGTGCAGTTATAAATGAAGAATCCATAGATTTTATACCAAACATTCCGTTTGAAAGTTCATGTCCTCTCTGGGATATCCCTTTCATACGCCCCTTCTGCTGTTTGCGATATTTGGTTCTTTTTGGCTGTAACATTTTTCCTTACTTTAAAAAATTACTTTCTGCGACGAGGTTTTTTCGGACCGCTTTTTCCTCCCTGCTGCTTTTTGGACATACCCACCAGCGGAGACAATTCTCTCTTACCGTAAACTTCGCCTTTCATGATCCACACTTTTACACCAAGCCTACCGTAAGTGGTATGTGCTTCGACAAGTGCATAATCGATATCAGCTCTGAAGGTAGACAAAGGTATCCTTCCTTCTTTATAAGATTCGGAACGCGCCATTTCCGCACCGTTCAAACGGCCTGAAATCTGCACTTTAACACCTTCTGCATTCATTCTGATTGCAGCCGCAATAGCCATTTTAATAGCACGTCTGTAGCTGATCCTGCCCTCTATCTGACGTGCAATACTTGCAGCGACGAGATTAGCGTCCAATTCCGGCCTTTTAATCTCGAAAATGTTAATCTGAACCTCTTTATCGGTAATTTTCTTAAGCTCTTCTTTCAGCTTGTCTACCTCCTGACCGCCTTTCCCGATGATTATTCCGGGACGCGCTGTGGTGATAGTAACGGTTACAAGCTTCAAGGTACGCTCAATAATCACCCTTGAAACACTAGCTTTTGACAAACGAGCATGAACATATTTTCTGATCTTATCGTCTTCGGCGATCTTATCACCGTAGTCTTTACCGCCATACCAGTTAGATTCCCATCCTCTGATAATACCAAGGCGATTTCCGATTGGATTTGTCTTTTGTCCCATTTATCTCCTAACTTTGTGTGTTATTATTAGCTCCAAGCACCAATGTCACATGGTTGGAACGCTTTCTTATCCTGTGAGCACGGCCCTGGGGTGCCGGACGAAGTCTTTTCAGCATACTTCCGCCATCCACACGAACCTCTTTTACAAACAGGTCTGCTTCTTCTATGCTTGCATCCTCGTTTTTGGATTGCCAGTTGGCTATTGCAGACAACAACAGTTTTTCCAAACGACGGGATGCTTCCTTTTGATTAAATTTCAAAATAGCAAGCGCTTTTTCTACTTTCTCTCCCCTAACCAGATCCGCAACAAGACGCATCTTTCTGGGGGAAGTAGGGCAGTTATTCAACTTTGCAAACGCTAATTCTTTTTTAGCTGCTTTTATTTGCTCTGCTCTTTCTCTTTTGCGAACTCCCATAGCTTCCTATTATTTTTTTCCTTTATTTTTCGCACCGGCATGCCCTCGGAAGGATCTTGTCGGTGAAAACTCTCCTAACTTATGTCCCACCATGTTTTCTGTAACATAAACAGGAACAAACTGACGACCATTGTGTACCGCTATAGTCTGCCCAACAAAATCCGGTGTTATCATAGAAGCCCTGGACCAGGTTTTAATAACCGTCTTTTTCCCTGACTCTACATTTTGTTGTACTTTTTTCTCGAGACTATAGTGAACGTAAGGTCCTTTCTTTAACGAACGTGCCATCTGTAATTTCTTTTATTTCTTTCTACGTTCTACAATATACCTATTACTTGCCTTGGTGCGTGTACGGGTTTTATATCCCTTAGCAGGAACTCCGTTTCTAGACCTCGGATGTCCTCCTGAAGCCCTTCCTTCACCACCACCCATCGGGTGATCTACCGGGTTCATAGCCACAGGCCTTGTTCTCGGCCTTCTGCCAAGCCACCTGCTTCTACCCGCTTTACCAGACACGATCAATTGATGATCGGAGTTAGACACTACCCCAACGGTAGCGAAACAAGCCCCTAAAATCAATCTGGTTTCTCCGGAAGGAAGCTTAACCGTAGCATACTTCCCTTCCCTCGCCATTAGCTGAGCAAAGGCACCGGCACTACGAGCCATAACAGCTCCTTGTCCCGGACGCAGTTCTATACAAGAAATCACTGTACCCAATGGAAGATCAGACAAAGGCATAGCATTACCGATCTCAGGCGCACTACCTGGACCGGAAACTACAGTCTGACCAACTTTTAAACCGTTCTGAGCTATAACATATCGTTTTTCACCATCACTGTATTTCAGCAAAGCAATAAACGCTGTTCTGTTCGGATCGTACTGAATAGACTCCACTGTAGCTTCAACCCCAACCTTCTCTCTCTTGAAGTCTATAACACGATACTTTCTTTTGTGACCACCACCTCTGTAGCGCATGGTCATCTTCCCTTGACTGTTTCTCCCCCCGGACTTTTTTAACGGAGCGAGCAAACTCTTCTCCGGCTTATCAGTAGTAATCGCGTCAAATCCGTTTACTACTCTAAAACGCTGCCCCGGGGTTATCGGTTTTAATTTTCTAACTGACATTTTTGTCTTTCCTTATATATTACTATAAAAATCAATAGTATCTCCCTCCGCTACCTGAACAATGGCTTTCTTATAAGCATTGGTCTTACCGTATTGTATACCGGCTTTAGTATAGCGCACACTTCTCTTCGGACCATAATTCATTGTACGAACTTTCTCTACAGAAACTCCATAAGCAGTCTCAACAGCATCTTTGATCTCCAGCTTATTAGCGTTACCGTTCACAATGAAACCATAGCGATTATTCACCTCGCTGTCAGCGGTCACTTTTTCCGTAATTATAGGCTTAATTAACACACTCATGGTCCATTTATTTACTTAAATTCGACTCAATTCCTTCCAAGGCACCTTCCAGAAGCACCACATTGTTAGCATTAAGTATTTTGTAAGTACTTAATTCTGAAACATTTATAACCTCAGATGCCTTTAAATTGCGTGACGACAAATATACATTTTTATTTGGCTCACCCAATACAATCAACGATTTTTTATTCTCTAATCCCAAGGCTTTCAGGACAGAAGTAAAATCTTTGGTCTTCGGAGTATCCAGATTGAAATTTTCCAAAACCACGATCGCCTCTTCTTTCGCCTTAATACTTAAAGCCGATTTACGAGCAAGACGCTTTAGTCCTTTATTAAGCTTTTGCGTATAATCTTTAGGTCTCGGGCCGAAAATTCGTCCACCTCCTACAAAAATGGGAGATTTTATACTACCTGCACGTGCAGTACCGGTACCTTTTTGTTTTTTAATCTTCCTGGTACTACCGGTAATCTCTCCTCTTTCTTTGGCCTTATGGGTTCCCTGACGCTGATTTGCCAGGTAACGCTTCACATCGAGATAAACAGCATGATTGTTTGGCTCTATTGCATAAACAGCATCAGAAAGACTAACCTTTCTACCTGTTTCTTTTCCGTTTATATCTAATACTGCTATTTCCATTACTTCTGAACTATTACGTAAGCGTTCTTATGCCCGGGAACACAACCTTTAATAACTATCAGGTTTTTTTCCGGAACCACTTTCAACACTTTCAGGTTTTCAACTGTTACTCTTTCAGCACCCATTCTACCGGCCATACGCATTCCTTTGAATACTCTGGCAGGATAAGATGCCGCACCTATAGATCCGGGTGCTCTGAGACGGTTATGCTGACCGTGCGTAGCTTGACCTACACCTCCAAAGCCATGTCTTTTCACAACACCCTGAAACCCTTTTCCTTTGGATGTACCTGTCACATCGACAAATTCTCCCTCCCGGAAGTGCTCTACCGTAATGGTATCACCCAATTTAAAATCCCCTTCAAAGCCCTGGAACTCGATGATCTTTTTCTTAGGCGAAACCCCTGCTTTCTTAAAATGACCTACTTCGGCCTTACTAGCACGTTTTTCTGCCTTGTCATCGAAACCAAGCTGAAGAGCCTCATACCCGTCAACCTCTTTGGTTCTGACTTGGGTAACTACGCAAGGACCTGCTTCAATAACGGTACAAGGAACATTCTTCCCATTCTCGTCAAAAATGCTGGTCATGCCAATCTTTTTACCAATTAACCCAGACATACTGATTTTAGATTTTGGATTTTAGATTTTAGATTTCAGTATTTCAAACTGACCAAATAAAACCCAAACCCTCGTTATTAATTAAATTACTATTCCAAAAAATTCAGGGTCAAAAAACATATTTCAACCCTGAATATATTTTTATTTCCGTTTTTCCTTTGCGAAACGCTCCGGACATGTCTTCTATGATTTAAAACTACGACTTCGGATTTACAAATGACACATTTTTATTGCGTCCGAAAATCCCAAATCGCAACTCCCATCACACCTTGATCTCCACTTCAACTCCACTCGGCAATTCGAGTTTCATCAAAGCATCGATAGTCTTTGACGAGGAACTGTAAATATCGAGCAACCTTTTGTAAGAGCTCAACTGAAACTGCTCCCTGGACTTTTTATTAACGTGAGGTGAACGCAATACCGTAAAAAGTTTTTTATGGGTAGGCAACGGAATAGGACCAGTTACCACTGCCCCGGTAGTTTTTACCGTTTTTACGATCTTCTCAGCAGATTTATCTACCAGGTTATGATCGTATGATTTTAATTTTATTCTTATTTTCTGACTCATTTTCGTAAAATTTAAGCTTCAACTCCTTTTGCTTTCTTAATCACTTCTTCAGCTATATTCGCAGGAGTTTCCGCATAGTGAGAAAATTCCATAGTAGAAGTTGCCCTACCGGAAGACAACGTTCGCAGCGAAGTCACATAACCGAACATCTCGGAAAGCGGAACTACCGCCTTGATAACCTTGGCACCGGCCCTGTCGTCCATGTTATTTACCTGGCCACGACGACGGTTAAGGTCCCCTACGATATCTCCCATGTTTTCTTCGGGAGTAAGAACTTCCAGCTTCATTATAGGCTCCATCAGGACAGCTTTTGCCGCTCTTGCAGCAACCTTATAACCCATCCTGGCAGCAAGTTCGAAAGAAAGCGAATCCGAATCCACAGGGTGGAAAGATCCGTCCTTCAGAACAATCTTCATAGCATCCATTTCAAATCCGGCCAAAGGACCGTTTTTCATAGCCTCCCTGAAGCCCTTCTCTACAGAAGGCACGTATTCTTTAGGGATGTTACCACCTTTGATGATATTAACAAATTCAAGACCGGTTTTCCCTTCTTCAGCAGGCTCCATAGTAAACACGATATCCGCGAATTTACCACGTCCACCGGTTTGCTTCTTATAAACCTCCCTGTGGTCCGCAGAAGCAGTAATAGCTTCTTTGTACTCTACCTGGGGCTGACCTTGATTCACTTCTACTTTAAACTCACGTCTCAAACGATCCACGATAATATCCAGGTGAAGCTCACCCATTCCGGATATAATAGTCTGACCTGAAGCCTCATCGGTTTTAACCTGGAATGTAGGATCCTCTTCAGCCAGTTTAGAAAGTGCCATACCCAGTTTATCCACATCGGCCTTTGTTTTAGGCTCCACAGCGATACCGATAACCGGATCCGGGAAATCCATACTCTCCAGCACTATAGGATGCTTCTCATCACATAACGTATCTCCGGTTTTAATTTCCTTAAAACCAACAGCAGCCCCGATATCACCAGCAGAAATAGACTCTATCGCATTCTGCTTGTTAGAGTGCATCTGATAAATACGTGAGATACGCTCCTTTTTACCGGAACGCGTATTCAAAACATAAGAACCTGCATCCAGTTTTCCGGAGTACGCTCTAAAGAATGCCAAGCGACCCACGAAAGGATCTGTTGCAATTTTAAATGCCAAGGCAGCAAAAGGTGCAGTCACTTCCGGTTTACGGGAAATTTCTTCACCAGTATCAGGGTTCGTTCCCACAATAGCATCTTTATCTATAGGAGAAGGCAAATACCTACAAACAGCGTCCAACAAAAACTGAACACCCTTATTCTTAAAAGAAGAACCACACACCATAGGTATGATACTCATATCCATTACCGCAGCACGAAGCGCAGCATGAATTTCATCTTCTGTAATAGAATCCTCATCCTCGAAGAACTTCTCCATCAAACTCTCATCGTACTCAGCAACAGCTTCGATCAACATTGCCCTATACTCATCCACTTCCTCTTTCAGATCTTCCGGTATATCCACCACATCAAAGGTAGAACCGAAATTATCCTCATGCCATACAACAGCCCTGTTTTTAATAAGATCTACAATACCCCTGAAATCGGCTTCCTCACCGATAGGAAGTACAATCGGCACCGCATTAGACCCCAACATCTCCTTCACCTGCTTACAAACATTGAGGAAGTTAGAACCCTGACGGTCCATTTTATTAACAAATCCCATTCTCGGGACTTTATAGTTATCAGCAAGTCTCCAGTTAGTTTCAGACTGCGGCTCAACACCATCTACTGCACTAAACAAAAAAACCAATCCGTCAAGAACCCTTAACGATCGGTTTACCTCCACCGTAAAGTCAACGTGACCGGGAGTATCTATAATATTAAAGTGATACGGCTTCGTATCCGGAGTAGGCTGTGCATTTTCCATTGGAAAATTCCAGGTACAAGTTGTAGCCGCCGAAGTAATGGTTATACCACGCTCCTGCTCCTGCTCCATCCAGTCCATAGTAGCCGCTCCGTCATGCACTTCTCCTACTTTATGACTAACACCGGTATAAAACAAGATACGCTCTGTGGTCGTTGTTTTTCCCGCATCAATATGTGCGGCAATACCGATATTTCTCGTATATTTTAAATCTCTTCCCATTTCTTATCTATGTTCTTAGCAATTAAAACCTAAAGTGCGAGAATGCTTTGTTAGCTTCGGCCATTTTATGCGTATCCACCCTTTTCTTAACCGCCGCTCCTTCTTCTTTAGCTGCAGCTAGTACCTCACCCGCGAGCTTTTGCGCCATGGACTTCTCGTTTCTCTTACGGGAAAACCCGATAAGCCACTTCATAGCCATAGACACTTTTCTATCCGGTCTTATCTGCATAGGAATCTGAAATGTCGCTCCACCTACACGGCGGCTTCTAACCTCTACGTGCGGCATAACATTGGACAACGCATCTTTCCAAAGCTCCAAACCTGTTTTATCTTCGTTTTGTTTCTTTTCTTCAACGATATCAATAGCATCATAAAAGATCTTAAACGCTACCGACTTCTTACCGTCCCACATCAGGTTATTCACAAAGCGGGTCACCAACTGATCGTTAAATCTTGGATCCGGCAAAAGAGGCCTTTTTTTCGCCTTTCTTTTTCTCATTTCTTTTCTTTAATTGTATTTGACCATTTTTTCATCAAAGACGGAACGCGTCTTCTACACAGCAAGGTGCTCAACACACCTTAAAACACAAAAACGACTATTTCTTATCCTTAGGTCGTTTTGCACCGTATTTGGACCTTCGTTGCGTCCTTCCTTGCACACCGGCAGTATCAAGCGCACCACGAACAATGTGGTACCTTACACCCGGCAGGTCTTTTACCCTTCCGCCTCTTACCAATACTATCGAGTGCTCCTGGAGGTTATGTCCTTCACCAGGGATGTAGGCATTCACTTCATTACCGTTAGTCAAACGCACACGAGCAACTTTACGCATCGCTGAGTTTGGTTTCTTCGGTGTAGTAGTGTAAACACGCGTACAAACCCCTCTTCTTTGAGGACACGAATCCAAAGCAACCGATTTACTCTTCTTGGTAATTCTGGCTCTTCCTTTTCGTACTAATTGTGAAATTGTTGGCATAATTTACTTTACAATAAATGTTTAAATTGATATAAAGCCTCTTTTTAAGAGGGTGGCAAAGGTAGAAATATTTTCCAACAATTCAAATCATAAACAATTAATTTTCTTCAAAGTAGCCCATTTTTTATTTTCCCGAAACCAAAGGAAGTAAACACCAACGATAAACAGTCATAAATAATCACGACTCAAACGATGGTCCGCTTTCAGTGAAAAAGCTAAAAAACACAAAGATTCTTCTGCCCTGTCCAATGTTACAAAACATTATTCACTTCCGTGCAAAATATAAAACTCTCACAACACCCCTCTTTTTTACAAAAAATTCACAATAACCGATTACTTTTCCTATTAAATAAAGAGAAATTAACACATTAACTAAAAAGGGCTATTTTTACATTATATTCGATATTATTGACTTTTTAATGAAAAAATATCATTATTAAAAAGTCAAAGTCGAAAAACAAAACACATTTTAACTTAAAATAATAATTATAATACTATAGCATGCCAACTACATTTCTGTTAATAAATTGTTACCGTTAGGTTTTTTCCACATATTTGGGGCACTAATTCAAAATAATTTTCAAAACATGAGAACAAAATTAAGCGGAATCTTGACGCTGTTTTTGGCGTTAATGGTGCAAATTGGTCTTGCACAGGAACAAGCGGTTTCCGGCACGGTAACGGATACAGGGGGTATGCCGTTGCCCGGGGCGAATGTGATTATAAAAGGAACAAGCACCGGAACCCAAACCGACTTTGACGGCAACTTTACTATCAATGTTAGTGAAGGGGAAACTCTGCAGGTTTCTTATATAGGAATGAAAACTGCTGAGGTTACTGTTGGTTCTTCCTCTACTATTAATATACAATTGGAGGAGGATGCTCAAGCCTTGGAAGAAGTTGTGGTTACTGCCCTGGGTATTAAAAGGGAAAAGAAATCTCTAGGTTATGCTTCCCAAGAAGTAAGTGGCGAGAAGCTTGCTCAGGTCCCGGTAGCCAACATGAGCGATGCGCTGTCCGGTACTGTTGCCGGGTTAAATATTACGCAATCCGGAACAATGGGTGGATCTACCAATATCATATTGAGAGGTATGAGTTCATTGGTTGGTAATAACCAGGCTTTGATTGTTATTGATGGTACACCTATCAATAACGAGACTTATAACGACAGTAATATTGGCTCAGGGGCCGGTGCTTATGACTATGGAAATGGTCTTTCAGATGTTAACCCAAACGATATTGAAGACATAAACGTGTTAAAAGGGGCTGCTGCAACTGCGTTATATGGTTCTAGAGGTATGAATGGGGTAATAATGATTACCACTAAAAAAGGAAAAGCAACGGAAAAAATCGGAGTGCAGTTTAACAGTGCGATCACTGTAGGATCCGTGAATAAAAAGACCTTGCCAAAATATCAGAATGAATATGGTGGTGGTTATAGCGGTTCTTCTTTTTACGAAATCAATTCAAATAATAACACACCTGACATAAATGGGGATGGTGTAGCTGATGATAATATAGTATATACTTACGACGATGCTTCTTTTGGTGATAGGTTTGATCCAAGCAGAATGGTTTATAACTGGGATTCTCAATATCCCCAGCTACCGGGTTATCTGCAACCGACTCCATTTGTGGCAGGAGCCTCTACTCCTAATGACGTTTGGGGAACTGCAACAACTTATGTGAATTCTGTTTCTTTTAACGGAGGCGACGACAAAGGGACGTACAGAATGGCGTATACTAACTTCATGCAGGAAGGTGCGCTGCGTAATAGCGATATAACGAGAAATACCATCAACTTTTCTTCAACATATAATTTAACGGATAAATTAAGTGCGTTTGGAAATATTACTTATACCAACACAAGGGGGAAAGGTCGTGTTTTAACAGGATATGAGGCAAGAAACCCAATGCAAGGTTTTAGGCAATGGTGGAACACTTCTGTAGATATGGCCAAGCAAAAAGAGGCATACTTGGCTACGGGGCAAAATATGACTTGGAATATAGCAGATTGGGAAACCCAAAATGTGGGTTATGCGGATAACTATTACTTCTCCAGAGATAATAACTATCAAACAGACAGAAAAAATCGATTCTATGGTAATTTTGGTTTAAACTATGAAATCAATGACTGGATGGGGATAATGGGAAGATTTACCTTCGACACTTTTGACGAGTTAAGAGAAGAAAGAGTCGCTATGGGGTCCACTTCTGGTATTGGGAGATCTGACCATGGAGGTAACGGAGAATACTACTTTATGAATCATACGGTGAGCGAGTATAACTACGATTTGATACTCAATATCGATAAAGATTTAACAGAAGATCTTAATCTAAATGCTAACGTAGGATGGAACTTAAGAGCGAATAAAAGGTATGGAAATTGGGCTGTCACCAATGGAGGGCTTAAAGTACCAAACTTATATTCCATAACAAATACTGCCAATCCTTTGACAGAGGAAGACATGCGAGATTTTAATACGAATAAAAAAGTAGATGGTTACTTCGGCCAATTCAACTTAGGTTGGCGTAATATGGTATATCTGGGTGGATCGTTGAGAACAGATAGGTCGTCTGCCCTGCCAATTGAGAATAACAGGTATTGGTATCCTTCAGGATCAGTGAGTTTTGTGTTTTCAGAACTTTTGAATTCCAGAGAAACTATTAACTTTGGTAAGTTTAGATTTAATTACGCTCGTGTAGGTAATGATACGGATCCATACCAACTTTTAAATACTTATACATTTAATCCCGGATTCGGTGGAGCATATAATGCCACTGCTCCTGACATTTCAAATAACCCTGATTTAAAATCGGAAACTATGGAGGAGTTTGAAGCAGGACTTGAGATGAATTTCTTTGCCAGCAGATTAAGTTTTGATCTTTCCGTATATCAGCGTAAAACTTTTGATCTTATTACTAATACTGAAGTTTCAGGTTCCAGTGGATTCACAGGTGTTTGGGTGAACTCCGGAGATATAGAGAACAAAGGTATTGAAGCCAGAATTACGGTAGTTCCGATACAGTCTGAAGATTTCAGATGGGAAATGACAACAAACTGGGCTAAAAACGAGAATAAAGTGACAAGAATATTCGGTGATAACGAATTCCTTCTCTTAGGTTCGATGTGGAATACAAGTGTTGGGGCTCAAGTTGGCGAATCTACAGGAACTATCAGGGGTTATGATTTTGTTTACGATGAAGCTACCGGGGAAAGAGTTGTTGGCACGGATGGTAAATATTTACGTAATGACGATCCTACATCCGTTATCGGTGATGCCAATCCCGACTGGATCGCAGGTTTGAACAACTCTTTTACTTATAAGAACCTCAATTTAAGTTTCCTGATAGATATTAAACATGGTGGCGACGTTTATTCACAAGATATGGCATTTGGTCTTTCTTCTGGTGTGTATCCCGAAACTGCCGGTCCTAACGAGTTAGGCAATCCAAAAAGAGATCCTGTTTCCGCAGGTGGTGGAGTTCTTCTCCCCGGAGTTAAAGAAGATGGTACTCGAAATGACATTAGAGCTGACTTTTCTAATTCTAATAATCCATACGGATATAATGGTGGCTCTGGAGGAGTAAGTGCTCCGGAAAAAATGCATGTTTACGATGCTTCTTATGTTAAGTTGAGAAATGTATCCTTATCTTACAATATGCCCAAGGATTTCTTTGGAGATAGGTCACCAATTGATAATATGACACTTTCTCTAATAGGAAGAAACCTGTGGATTATTCATAAGAATTTACCATATGCAGATCCGGAGTCTGCTATGTCGGCAGGAAATGTATTGGGCTTGCAAAATGGAGTACACCCAAGTTTCAGAGAAATAGGAGCAAGTTTAAAAATTGAATTCTAAAAAAGATAAAGACAATGAGAAAATTAGTATTCATATTAACTTTAGTCTTAATTTTATCAGCATGTTCTGATGAGGATTATGCAAGACTAAATCAAGACCCAAAAGGGGCTACATCTGTTCCTGGTAGTTTTCTTTTTACCAGTGGTGTCAAGTCTCTTTTTGATCAGATGGGGTCTACTAGCGTAAATGATAACATATTTAGGTTAGTTGCTCAGCAATGGACGGAATGCCAGTATGTTACAGAGACTAATTACGATCTCACAAACAGGTCTATACCTTCTGCTCATTGGAATAATATTTATGCTGCTTTATACGATTTACAGCAGGCCAAAATATCTGTCCAAGAAGACCCAGATCTGTTAGATGGTGTAAGAGCAAACCAGGCATCTATAATTAGTATAGTAGAGGTTTACGCCTGGCAACAAATGGTGGATACTTTTGGGGATATACCTTATACAGAAGCTCTTCAAGGAACAGGAAATACTATTGCCACTTATGATGATGCGGCAACTATTTATGAAGATCTATTAGCGCGTGTAACATCCGCGTATAACAATTTGGACACAGGATCTGAAGGTTTGGATGACGATTTTATTTATAACGGCGATATAAGCCAATGGCAAAAACTCGCTGCATCCGTTAAATTTAAACTCGCTATGAGGCTTGCTGATGTAAACCCTTCTCTATCCCAACAACATGCGAATGAAGCTTTAGGCTGGGGGTTAATAGCATCAAATAACGACAACTTTACACTTCCGTATGAGCCTAGTAATACGAATGCTCATCCCTTATATGCAGATTTAGTATTAAGTGGTAGACAAGATTTTGTTCCTGCAGATACTTTTGTAGATTATTTAAATGATTTAGAAGATCCGCGTAAATCTGTGTTTTTAGATGATAATCTAGGTGAAGATACTTATGTTGGAGGAGTTTATGGGGACTTTAATAGTTATGCATCCTTTACTCATATAGGGGGAGCATTTTATGAACCGGATTTACCCGGAGATTTGTTGGATTTTGCAGAAATTTCCTTTCTTCTAGCCGAAGCTGCTGAAAGAGGTGGTTATAATGTAACAGGAAGCGCAGAAGAATATTATACTCAAGGTGTTACGGCAAGCATGGAGTATTGGGGATTGAGTTCTGACGAAATCGATTCATATCTTGCTAAACCTGAAGTTGATTATGCTACTGCACCGGGCACGTGGCAAGAAAAAATTGGTATGCAGTTTTGGATTGCTATGTACAACAGAGGTTTTGAAGCATGGAATGTATGGAGAAGGTTTAGTTCTCCGGAACTTCGTCTACCTGTGTCAACCGGAAACCCTATACCACTGAGGTTTACTTATCCTGTAAGGGAGTATACGCTTAATGAAGCTAGTGTTTCTGCTGCTGCTTCCGCCATCGGAGGAGACGAACAACAAACTCCTATTTTCTGGGATGTAAATTAATTATATTTTGAAAAACCTGTGTTTCCTGTAAGAGACACAGGTTTTTTCTCTTTAAACAAAGAATTTATTAAACCCTAAATCAATCAGTTATGAATAAAAAACTATTTCTTTATGTACCATTATGCATGGCACTCATAACATCCTGTAATAACGATTCTGATTTTGAAGAATCTGACATAAATCCGGAACTCAATCACGAAGCTCTTTTAGCAAATACTCTTCCCATTGAATCCTATCCTCTCGATTGGGAAAATGTCAGTGAAGTATCTACTCCTAATGGCAAAGTAAGAATGCCATGGCAGGCAGCTTCCTCTCCCAATATTGACGACAATATCCTTCATGACTATCAAAAAGAAGATGGATGGGAACTTTTATATAATACATTTGCAGAAAACTCTTCGGCAGAACATTTGTTTTTCACACTTTACAACAAATATCGTGGAATTGTACGCACATACTATTATACAAGGGCTGATTCCGAGATATCATCCAGTTACATAACCAGTTCCTTAGCTCTTAGAGGAAATGTAAGTTCGCCGGTACTGAACTTTGCTGATCAATCCATAATTGATGTGGAACAAAATTCAACCGTTACTTCCATGATCCAACCCTACCAATTTGAAAGAGCCAGTTGGTACGCCTTTGAATACGAATTGGCTTATGATGAGAACATTAAAAACCTGAGTTTTTCCCAATTGTCGCAACAATGGAAAATAGGTTCTGTAAATATTTCCACTATCAAACTAAACGGAACTTCTACAGGGACGATAAAGGGAACTATAAAAT
The DNA here is from genome assembly GCF_052983395.1 of Sinomicrobium halophytocola. Lineage (NCBI taxonomy): Bacteria > Pseudomonadati > Bacteroidota > Flavobacteriia > Flavobacteriales > Flavobacteriaceae > Sinomicrobium > Sinomicrobium halophytocola. The sequence continues at coordinate 1,945 of NZ_JBRKIT010000013.1, read as the reverse complement.
CAGATGGTAAGGATTTTAATTCCGACAACAATATATCTTCAAATGACCAAAGTAAACTGGCGGCTAATTTTTCCGGGGATGAAAGTGAAGATGAAGATAGCAATATACTAAAAGACATAGGAAAAGCTATAAAAGATGGGATTCTCGGAGGTATAGAAAGTGGTATTAGCGGTATAGCCAAGAATCTTTTTAGCGGCATCTTTGGCAAAAAGACAGATACTCCTACCGTTCAATATGTAAAGCTGGATATCAACACTGAGATAGAAATGAACGGAACCATAGAAAATAGCCACGGAGGAGGCGGACCTAACATTCCCTTCCCTGGTTATGGTGCTTCTCCGAATGGAATAGCCTATGACAAAAGTCCAGGTGTATTTTATTTAACTGAAAATCCTGAAATCAAAAAAGAAGTCCATAAAACCTGGGTCTGGGATGATGACCTTCTAAAATATTTACCTTACGAGCATCGCACCTATAAGATAATTACAAATTCATATGAGATTAAGTGGAATCCAGCACTTACTGCAATTGCAGATATTGAGAACATTAAAACTGAAATTATTGCTCAAAAACCTAAAGACGCGACCGGAGATGACCCTTGGGGCAATGACTCAACCATAGAACAAATTGGGAACCAAAGCTTTTTTACAGGTTCCAATATATATACCGGAGGTGTACGCTATTGGAACATGTCAATAGTAGGGGTAAGAATTTCCTTCAAAATAAAGCCTAAAAACGGAGATCCGGAAGTTTTCATCGTTAAGACATTTAAATCAGAAATCACAGAAACCGAAACTACACAATCTCCTGTACCACCCAGACCAAGAGGCTAAAATTTTTGGTAAGACAACAGAAATTAAATGTAAAAAGTTTACCCATAAATTTAAAAAAGCATCCCTTAGAGATCGGTATCTCTAAGGGATGCTTTTTAATGGGGAATAAATCTTTATTAGAGTATATAAAGAACCCGTTGTGCATTATGATTTAAAAAGAAAAAAGTTGTTCAATTTGACTGATAGTCAGTAAATTGTTTTTACCACAAAACATTTACGATGAACAACTTAAATGCAAATTACGAAAGAATATTGGAAGTACTAAGAAAAATATCGGAAGAACAACTGCTTCCTTACCAAAGGCGAAGCCCTCGGATGAGTGATTTGGAAGTAGTTGGCTTATGTTTAACCGCTGAATATATGGCAATTGACAGCGAAAACCATCTTTTCCGGATGCTCCCCAACCATCTTACCAGTAAGATTGAACGCAGCGTGTACAACCGTCGCCGTAGACGTTTAATGCCCTATTTGGATAAGATACGGGGATCATTGGCCAAGCATTTCAATGAGTTTGAAGATTACTTTGTAGTGGACAGTATGCCTTTGGAAGTATGCAAGCTTTCCCGCTCCTCCCGCAGCAAGGTATGCAGGGAAGAGGATTATGCTTTCCCCGACAAAGGGTACTGCGCCTCTCAAAACCTTTATTTTTATGGGTATAAGTTACATGCGGTGTGCTCTATAGGTGGGGTCTTTCAAAGTTTTGACCTGAGCCCGGCCTCTGTACATGATATTAATTACCTCGATGATATCAAGATGCAGTTGTCTGATTGTGTCCTGCTCGGGGACAAGGGGTATCTTTCGGCAGAAGTCCAGTTGAACCTCTTTGAGAACCACCAAATTGAATTGAGTACCCCGATGCGCAAGAACCAAGGTGATTACAGAGAGCAGCCCTTTGTATTTAAAAAATCCAGAAAACGCATAGAAACTTTATTTTCACAGCTATGTGACCAGTTTATGATCCGCAGGAACTATGCTAAATCCTTCGAAGGGCTCAAAACAAGGGTGTTGTCAAAAATAACGGCACTTACTGTGATTCAGTACATCAATAAATTCATTTTCAACAGAAATATCAATAATATTAAGATCAGCATTGTTTAAAATGCACAACGGGT
>NZ_JBRKIT010000012.1:0-4464 GCF_052983395.1 Sinomicrobium halophytocola | reverse complement strand
CTGATTTCCTTCAATCTTACATGAACTTTCAAACTCTAATGTGGAGAATAAGGGAGTCGAACCCTTGACCTCCTGCGTGCAAGGCAGGCGCTCTAGCCAGCTGAGCTAATTCCCCGATCAAATCCCGAATGTCGAACTCAGAATCTTGAATGTAGAATTCCCAACTTCCAGAATTTCCTAACAATATGTAATCAATGAACTTTTTTTTTACCGCGCTAAACATGCGTGGTCCCGATACGTATACCTACTTCTAACTTCATACTTCTATCTCCGTATCCCTAATTTCCCGTAGTCCCGGACTGGATCCCATCGATACAATATATGCATCAATTTATCCCCCTCGACTTGTAGTCTCGGGCAGGCTCGAACTGCCGACCTCTACATTATCAGTGTAGCGCTCTAACCAGCTGAGCTACGAGACTGTCTCTAAAATCACAAGTCTCCATTACCGCTTACAGACCTTTTTCTTCGACCTGTAACTTGCAACATGCAACCTGCAATTGCTTTTTTTTATTGACAGCTTTAAGCAAAATTATTCCTTTTAAATACACTTATACCGAACATCCCGTTTCTCTAGAAAGGAGGTGTTCCAGCCGCACCTTCCGGTACGGCTACCTTGTTACGACTTAGCCCCAGTTACCAGTTTTACCCTAGGCAGCTCCTTGCGGTCACCGACTTCAGGTACCCCCAGCTTCCATGGCTTGACGGGCGGTGTGTACAAGGCCCGGGAACGTATTCACCGGATCATGGCTGATATCCGATTACTAGCGATTCCAGCTTCACGGAGTCGAGTTGCAGACTCCGATCCGAACTGTGATCGGTTTTATAGATTCGCGCCTGGTCACCCAGTGGCTGCTCTCTGTACCGACCATTGTAGCACGTGTGTAGCCCAAGACGTAAGGGCCGTGATGATTTGACGTCATCCCCACCTTCCTCACGGTTTGCACCGGCAGTCTGGTTAGAGTCCCCGACATTACTCGCTGGTAACTAACCACAGGGGTTGCGCTCGTTATAGGACTTAACCTGACACCTCACGGCACGAGCTGACGACAACCATGCAGCACCTTGTGAATTGTCCGAAGAAATAACTGTTTCCAATTACGTCAATCCACATTTAAGCCTTGGTAAGGTTCCTCGCGTATCATCGAATTAAACCACATGCTCCACCGCTTGTGCGGGCCCCCGTCAATTCCTTTGAGTTTCATTCTTGCGAACGTACTCCCCAGGTGGGATACTTATCACTTTCGCTTAGCCACTGAGACCGAAATCCCAACAGCTAGTATCCATCGTTTACGGCGTGGACTACCAGGGTATCTAATCCTGTTCGCTACCCACGCTTTCGTCCATCAGCGTCAATAATGTGTTAGTGACCTGCCTTCGCAATCGGTATTCTATGTAATATCTATGCATTTCACCGCTACACTACATATTCTAATCACTTCACACACATTCAAGACCGCCAGTATCAAAGGCAATTTTACCGTTAAGCGGCAAACTTTCACCCCTGACTTAACAGCCCGCCTACGGACCCTTTAAACCCAATGATTCCGGATAACGCTTGCACCCTCCGTATTACCGCGGCTGCTGGCACGGAGTTAGCCGGTGCTTATTCCTACGATACCGTCATCAAGGTACACGTACCTCTTATTCTTCTCGTAGAAAAGCAGTTTACAACCCATAGGGCAGTCTTCCTGCACGCGGCATGGCTGGATCAGTCTCCCGACCATTGTCCAATATTCCTCACTGCTGCCTCCCGTAGGAGTCTGGTCCGTGTCTCAGTACCAGTGTGGGGGATCTCCCTCTCAGGACCCCTACCCATCGTGGCCTTGGTATGCCGTTACCATACCAACTAGCTAATGGGACGCATGCTCATCTTATGCCGCCTCAACTTTAATATAAAATAGATGCCCATTCTATATACCATGGGGCATTAATCCAAATTTCTTCGGGCTATTCCCCTGCATAAGGTAGATTGCATACGCGTTACGCACCCGTGCGCCGGTCTCTAAGGAGCAAGCTCCTTATACCCCTCGACTTGCATGTGTTAGGCCTGCCGCTAGCGTTCATCCTGAGCCAGGATCAAACTCTTCATCGTTTATTCTTAAATATCTAATACAGAACATCCGATACAAATCCGTGTAACCTACTCAAAATAATCTTGCTTAAATCTTCCTAAATACTAAAACTTACTCTCGTAAATCTTAGCCTTAGTGCTGTCAACAATATGTCAAGGAACTTTCCTAAATTCTTATCTCTTTTTTCGCTCTCTAACAAAGCGGCTGCAAAAGTAATCCGTTTTTCTAAACTCACAAACTTTTTTACCAACTTTTTTTTAAAGAACTTCCCGCTTTATCCCTAGCATCGCTCCCGATCTAAGCGGCTGCAAAAGTAATCCGTTTTTCTAAACTCACAAACTTTTTGCAATCTTTTTTTAAAAGAACTTTTTCCGCTTCTCTATCCGCATATCCTATCCGTAAAAGCGGGTGCAAATATAAAACTTGTTTCCTGAATTCTGCAAGTAAAAAATAATGATTTTTTCGTCTTTTTCACCAATAGACTTACCTCCAACATCTTAAGACGAGAAAAAAGGATAGCTAAGATAATAGATTTTTCCGAACCTGCCAACTATTTTTTCAAGTCGGGGGATTTTTTCCACTTATTAGATAATGTGGCATAGTCAAAATCCAGTACCGAAGGCTGGTTTTCTATGCGGTCTGCTGCAAAAGCCCGCTGCAAAATATCTTCAATAAGATAATCCTCATGCACCGATTCCGGATGATATTCCTCTTTCAGGGAAATTTTAAACATCCTTGCCGTATTATTATACCAGAAGGCCCGCCACCCGTTACGCAGTTCTTTTACCAATTCAAAAGCGGTAGCCCCCGTTTGGCGATGAATGAGCTTCACCAGTATCTGTCCTTCCGTACGGGTGAGTTTTTTTAGTTCAGCCGTAAATTCCTCCTCTATATATTTCTGTATTTGCCTTGTATACCATCTTCTCCTGGAATTCGATTCTATCCGGTCCAGCCTCCTGTTCAGTTCGGTCAGTCGTTCTGAAGCCAGTTTGGCATAAGGATACACTTTCAGTGTCTTTTTTCTCAATATATAATAACGAACCCTTTCTTCCCTCGAATCGAACTTCAGCCTGTCAAAAACATATACTTCCTCCAGATCTATGGAAGTACGGGGTACGGTATCTCCTTCCAGCAAAATATATTCCTGCCCCAACGAGTCCTTAAAAGCCCCGTTTTCCTGAGCACAGGCAAAACCTCCCAGGACAAAAAGAAGTATAAAAATATGTATTCGTTTCTTCACCATAACAGAACTAAAGGACTCACTTGCACTTCCTTCCGGACGTAAATTTACAAACATTCTCTCCCTTGTCAACACATCTTTCTCTTTTAACATTAATCCCGTTTTCCGGAAAAACCACAACCGGAAGACCTCAAGAGACCTCAAATATCTACATTATAAACTATTTAATACCCGTTGTGCATTATGATTTAAAAAGAAAAAAGTTGTTCAATTTGACTGATAGTCAGTAAATTGTTTTTACCACAAAACATTTACGATGAACAACTTAAATGCAAATTACGAAAGAATATTGGAAGTACTAAGAAAAATATCGGAAGAACAACTGCTTCCTTACCAAAGGCGAAGCCCTCGGATGAGTGATTTGGAAGTAGTTGGCTTATGTTTAACCGCTGAATATATGGCAATTGACAGCGAAAACCATCTTTTCCGGATGCTCCCCAACCATCTTACCAGTAAGATTGAACGCAGCGTGTACAACCGTCGCCGTAGACGTTTAATGCCCTATTTGGATAAGATACGGGGATCATTGGCCAAGCATTTCAATGAGTTTGAAGATTACTTTGTAGTGGACAGTATGCCTTTGGAAGTATGCAAGCTTTCCCGCTCCTCCCGCAGCAAGGTATGCAGGGAAGAGGATTATGCTTTCCCCGACAAAGGGTACTGCGCCTCTCAAAACCTTTATTTTTATGGGTATAAGTTACATGCGGTGTGCTCTATAGGTGGGGTCTTTCAAAGTTTTGACCTGAGCCCGGCCTCTGTACATGATATTAATTACCTCGATGATATCAAGATGCAGTTGTCTGATTGTGTCCTGCTCGGGGACAAGGGGTATCTTTCGGCAGAAGTCCAGTTGAACCTCTTTGAGAACCACCAAATTGAATTGAGTACCCCGATGCGCAAGAACCAAGGTGATTACAGAGAGCAGCCCTTTGTATTTAAAAAATCCAGAAAACGCATAGAAACTTTATTTTCACAGCTATGTGACCAGTTTATGATCCGCAGGAACTATGCTAAATCCTTCGAAGGGCTCAAAACAAGGGTGTTGTCAAAAATAACGGCACTTACTGTGATTCAGTACATCAATAAATTCATTTTCAACAGAAATATCAATAATATTAAGATCAGCATTGTTTAAAATGCACAACGGGT